>JAAZBQ010000438.1 GCA_012513725.1 Chloroflexota bacterium | reverse complement strand
TCTGGCGCGGATGGTCGAGGCGGAGGAGGTCCGCCCGCTTCTCGTGCACCCCGACGAGTCGGCCGGCGGCCTGATGACCACGGCCTTCCTGGCCTTCCCCGAGACGATGACGGTGCGTCAGGCGCTGACGGCCATGCGCTCGGGGCCCATCATCGAGGCGCCACGCCTCTTCGTCGTCGACGAGGGCAATCACCTCGTCGGGGCGGCGGACCTGTTCCTCGTGTTGCGCTCGGCGCCCGACGTGCGTCTGGTGGATCTCGTGGATCGGGGCATCGTCACCGTTCATGTCGACGATGATCAGGAGGCCGCCGCCCGCCTGATGGTGCGCTACGATCTCGCCGCGGTGCCGGTAGTGGACGGCGAGAACTGCCTGGTGGGCGCCATCACCGCCGACGACCTGGTGGACGTCCTGGAGGAGGAGGCCACCGAGGACGTCCAGCGCCTGGGTGGCGCCGAGCCACTGGCACGCTCGTACCGCACGATCGGCGTGTTGGCCACGGCCTGGAAGCGGGTTGGCTGGCTGTACATCCTCTTTGTGGCGGGTACCCTCTCCAGCAGCGTGATGGGGCTGTTCGAGGAACAGCTCGAGCAAGCCGTGGTGCTGGCGTTCTTTGTGCCGCTGCTCATCGACACGGGCGGCAACGCCGGATCGCAGACCATCGCCACCGTGGTGCGGGCGTTGGCCACCGGGGACATCACCATGCACGACGGCCTCATGGTGGTGCTGCACGAACTACGCACCTCCCTCGCCCTGGGGGTGATGCTGGCGGTCGGCGCGTTTCTCGTGGGCATCGTGTGGGCCGGCACCCAGGTGGCGCTGGCCATCGCCCTCAGCATCCTGGGCATCGTGGTGTGGGCGGCAACGCTCGGTGCCGTGCTGCCCCTCTTTGCCGTGCGGGTGGGGCTGGATCCGGCGTTGGTCTCCGGTCCCCTGCTTACCACGGTGGTGGATGCTACCGGCCTCTTGATGTACTTTTCCATTGCCAGCGCCATCCTCGGGCTGTGAGCGCCATGGAAGCCGTCCTGCTCATCGGCATCCAGGCCAGCGGCAAGACGACGTTCTACCTGGAGCGCTTTTTCCGCACCCACCTGCGCCTGAACCTCGACATGCTGCGCACCCGCCGGCGCGAGCGGTTGCTGCTGGCGGCCTGCCTGGAGGCGGGACAGCGGTTCGTGGTGGATAACACCAACCCCACCCCCGCCGATCGGGCCCGCTACATCGGCCCGGCGCGGGAGGCCCATTTCGCCGTCATCGGGTACTATCTCGACGTGCCGGCGGCCGAGGCCGTGGCCCGCAACGCCGGCCGCCCCGGCAAGGAACGCGTGCCCGAGCGGGCCATCTGGGCCACCGCCGCGCGCCTGGAGCCGCCGACCCGCGAGGAGGGCTTTGACGCCCTCTACCGCCTCCGCCCCGCCTCGGATGGCTGGGAGGTGGTCCCCCTCGAGTAGGCTGCGACCGCGCGTTGACACGTGGCGCCGGCGCGGTACCATCCCCTGGCGAGCGGCGACCCCGGAAGGAGCGGCCCCGTGTCCACCGAACCTGCTATCATCACCCAAGGCCTCACCAAATCGTACGGCCCCGTCCAGGCCCTGCGCGGGCTCGATCTGGAGGTGGGCCGCGGGGAGATCTATGGCTTCCTGGGCCCCAACGGCGCCGGCAAGACCACCACCATCCGCTGCCTCCTGGACCTCATTCGCCCCTCGGGCGGCGCCGCCCGGGTGCTGGGGCTGGATCCCCGACGCGACGGACTGGCCGTCCGCGCCCGCACGGGCTACCTGCCCGGCGAGCTGCGGCTGGACGAGCGCCTGACCGTCGAGGGCGCGCTGCGCCTCCTGAACGGCCTGCGGGATCACCGCGCGCCCTGGGCCGAGGTCCGCCGCCTCGCCGAGCGGCTGGAGCTGAGCCTCGGGACGCCGGTCAAGAACCTCTCCACGGGCAACAAACAAAAGGTCGGCGTGGTGCAGGCCCTCATGCACCGCCCCGAACTCCTTCTCCTCGACGAGCCCACCACCGGGCTGGATCCCCTGATGCAGCGGACGGTGCTGGACATGGTTCGCGCTGCCCGCGACGCGGGGGCCACGGTGTTCTTTTCCTCCCACCACCTCGCCGAGGTGCAGGCTATTGCCGACCGGGTGGGCATCATCCGCGCGGGGCGCCTGGTGGAGGTGGTGGATACCCGGGCCCTGGCCGAGCGCGCGGTGCATCGGGTCCACGTGCGCCTGCAGGAGGGCGCCGGGGTCGATCTCGACGCCCTGGCGGGCGTCCGCGGGGTGACCTCCGTCGAGGGCGAAGCCGAGGACCGCGGCACCGGACTCATCACCCTGCAGGTCGAGGGGGCCATGGACGCCCTGATCCGGGCGCTGGCCAGCCTGCCGGTAGAGACGCTGGAGACCGAGCAGCCGTCGCTCGAGGAGGTGTTCATGGCCTACTATGAGACACCCGGGAGAGACTGAGCCGATGGGCACTATCCTGCGCGACAGCCTGGCCCGCGCCCGCGGACAGATCCTTGTCTGGGGCCTCGCCCTCGGGTTACTGGGGGCCCTGTTCGGGACCTTTTACGATACGCTGCAGGCCCAGCGGGAGGGTTACGAGGCACTCATGCGCGGCATGCCGCCAGAGATGCTGGCCTTCTTTGGCGGGGTGGTCGACATGTTTTCGCCGGTGGGCTACCTGGGCCTCTACTTTTACTCGTACATGCCGGTAGTGGCTGGGATCTATGCCATCCTCGCGGGGAGCGGCATAGTGGCCGCCGACGAGGAGGCCGGCAGACTGGATCTCCTGCTGGCGCAGCCGGTTCGGCGCGTCACGTTCCTGGCCGCTCGCATACTGGCATTCGCGTTGACGCTCGGAGCGATTCTCGCTCTCACCTGGATAGGTTTTGCGGCCAGCGCGCCCGGATCGGGCCTCGGTCTTGGGCCAGGGCGCCTGGCGCTACCGCTCGTGTCGCTGTGGATCCTCCTGCTGGCCTACGGCCTCCTGGCGTTGCTGTTCAGCCAGGTGCTGCCCTCGCGCAGCGCGGCGGCATCCGCCGCGGGGCTGGTGTTGGTCACCGACTATGTGCTCGTCTCCTGGCAGAGCATCGACCCCAGTCTGGAGTCATTGGCCCGCGCCCTGCCGCAGGGATACTACCAGGGCGCCGAGGCGCTGAACGGACTGGATCTCGGGCGGCTGGGGGTGCTGCTCGGAGCGGGCGTCGTGTTGGGCCTCCTGGCCCTCTGGCGCTTTGGCCGGCGCGATATCCGCGTGGCCGGTGAGGGCGGCTGGCGGCTGCCCGGGTGGCGGCGCAGGGCGCCCCTCCCTCACGACGTGAGGGCAGGTTGACGCTTGACCCATTATGCCGGCTCGGCTACACTGGGATCGAGGCGCCGGGATACC
>JAAZBQ010000437.1 GCA_012513725.1 Chloroflexota bacterium | reverse complement strand
CGTCGAAGAACAAGGAGTATTCGGATGAAGACGCTAAAGGTCGCTGCCAGCTCCAAGGCCACATCCTTGGCCGGGGCGATCGCCTGGGCCATTCGCCAGCAGGAGGATGTGGAACTCGTCGCCATCGGCGCGGCCGCCGTGAACCAGGCCACCAAGGCGGTGGCCATCGCCAGGACCTACCTGGCGCTCGAGGGCCTGGACCTGTACCTGATTCCCGGGTTCGCCACCGTCGAGACGCCGAACGACGATGAGCGAACGGCCGTGGTCCTGCAGGTCATCTCTCGCCCGACTGCGGCCCTGGCCGCCGAAGGCGGAGGCGGGGTGACCACACAGGTTCGCACCCCATAGGAACCGTACTGTTGGTGGCAAAGGGCCCTGGAGTAGACTCCCAGGGCCCTTTGCCTGCACCAGGGTTGCGCCGAGTAACCGGACTGCAACTCTTGGCAACCGATCGCAGCACTTGGCCAACCCAGCACGACGGTTGGCCTGAACATCGCGTGCTATGCTGATTCAGAGGTCGCGCCGGCCCGAGATTGGCCCCTCCACTCCGGTGGGTGCTCAGGGCCGCGAGCCTGGCCCACACGATACCCGACCGCCACCGTTACGCCACCAATGATACCTGGGTGCGGCCGCCGATTATGGATGCGGCAGGCGCTCCGCCAGCCACCGCGGCTGGGGGTCGTGTACCCAGAGCTATAGAGAGGAGCAACTACATGGGCCCCCGGAACGATTGGAGGCCTGGGAGAAGTACCAGGCCACAGGGCAACGGTACCTCACGCGCGTCGTGGCTACTGTTACTACTCTTGTTCGTGTTCGTGATGTGGGCCATGTGGCCAAGGGGCACGGGTGGCCTGGGCATTCCCTATTCCAGTTTCTTGGAGCAGGTCCAGTCCGGCAACGTCGAGCGGGTGACGATTCAAGGGCAGCAGGTAACCGGGATGCTCGCGACGCCGGTATCCGCCGCGGATCTGCACGTGGGAAGCGGCAGCACCGCCGGCTCCACCCCCTGGGCCCAGTTCACGACGACCATCCCCGAGGCGCTGGGCAACGACAGCCTTTTGCCGCTGCTCCAGGAGCAGGGCACGGTCGTCGACGTCGCGCCGCCTAGCAGCCCATGGCTGGGCACCATCCTGCTGACCCTCCTGCCGGTGCTCTTGCTGGGCGGGTTGGTGTACTACATGAACCGCAACCGCGGCGCCATGGGCGGCGGGGGCAGCGGCATCATGGACTTTGGCAAGAGCAAGGCCCGCAGCATGATGGGCACCCACGTCGACGTGACCTTTGAGGACGTCGCCGGCGTGGAGGAATCCAAGGCGGAGCTCCAGGAGGTCGTCGGCTTTCTCAAGGACCCGGCCAAGTACCACCGGCTGGGCGCCGAGATCCCCAAGGGCGTGCTCCTCGTCGGCTCGCCGGGCACCGGCAAGACGCTGATGGCCCGCGCGGTGGCGGGTGAGGCGGGCGTGCCGTTCTTTCACGTGAACGCCACCGAGTTCGTCGAGATGTTTGTCGGCGTCGGCGCCAGCCGCGTGCGCGACCTGTTCAATAAGGCCAAGGAGGCTTCGCCGGCCATCGTCTTTATCGACGAGCTAGACGCCGTCGGCCGCCGGCGCGGCGCGGGCATCGGCAACACGAACGACGAGCGCGAGCAGACCCTGAACCAACTCCTGGTGGAGATGGACGGATTCGAGAAGCGCCAGAGCGTCATCATCATGGCCGCCACCAACCGCCCCGATGTGCTGGATCCGGCGCTCCTGCGCCCGGGTCGCTTTGACCGACAGGTGACGGTGCCGCTGCCCGACCGCCAGGGGCGCGAGGCCATCCTGCGCACCCACGTCCGCGCCGTGGCCCTGGAGGGCGACGTGGACCTCTCCGTCTTGGCGCGCAGCACGCCGGGATTCTCCGGCGCCGACCTGGCCAACCTGGCCAACGAGGCGGCCCTCACCGCCGCACGCCACGAGCACGAGCGCGCCACCATGGCCGACTTTGAGGAGGCCCTGGACAAGATCGTCCTGGGCGGCGAACGCCCCCTCCTCTTGAGCGAGCGCGATCGGCGCATCGTGGCCTACCATGAGGGCGGCCACGCCCTGGTGGGCTGGTTGAGCCCCGAGGCCGACCCCGTCCGCAAGGTGACCATCATTCCCCGCGGTCGCGCCCTGGGCGTCACCCAGCAGTTGCCCGCCGAGGACACGTACAACTATAGCCGCTCGTACCTGGATGCCCGCATCGGCGTGATGCTCGGCGGCCGAGCCGCCGAGGAGGTGGTCCTGCAGGACATCACCACGGGCGCCCAGTCGGACCTGGAGCAGGCCTCGGCGCTGGTGCGCAAGATGGTGACCCGCTGGGGCATGGGCAGCCTCGGCCTGGTGGCCCTGGAGGCCGGCGAGCAGCCCTTCCTGGGCTACGAGTTGACCCAGGGCCGCTCCTACAGCGACCAGACGGCCGCCCGCGTGGATCGCAACATCCAGGAGATCCTGGACGCCAAGTACCTCGAGGTGAAGGACCTGATCCGCGAAAAGCGGGATGCGTTGGACCGCCTGGCCGCCGCGCTCCTGGAAGAGGAGACGGTGGGCGAGGACCGCCTGCGGGAGATCCTGGGCCCCCGCCCGATGGTGACCCAGGAGGCCCTGGATGCCGAGCATCTTCGCAAGGTGGCCGATACGGTGCCGTCCGCCACACCCGAGGACGAGCGGACTGTCGCCGCGGGGGGAGCGGCGACGGCCGTTGCCGCGAGGCTGGACCAGGTCTTTCGTCCCAACGATCGTCGGAGGAGAAGACTATAGCAGTGTGCGAGCCGGCAGGTCACTCGCCCGGCCGGCTCGCAGGTTGGCGATACTCGGCGCTCCTCGCGAACGCCTGACACCCTCACCTGCCCCTACTCCCGGCGAGGGCGCCTGCGTCGGAGGATAGAGTCATGAAAGAGAACGATGTATTGCAGTACCTGGCGCGCCGGGAGGAGGACCTCGTCACCGTGCAGGACCTGGCCGAAGCCCTCGGGCTGCCGGTATTCCGCACGGAGGCGCTGCTCGATCGCCTGCGCGCCCGCCGCTTGGTAACCGAGGTGCACGGATTCGTGATGCCCAGTCTCCAGGGCATCGCCCAAGTTCGGCGCCGTGCGAACTAGCTTCACGGGCACGGGGGGGGCCATCTGGCCCTCCCCCGTGCCGCTCCCCGTTACTGCCCCGCGCCCCCTCCTACGCCTCCAGCCAGCGGTTCACCATCCGCTCGTCCTCCCGGTCATAGCCGGTAAAGGCGTTCTCCATGATCGCCCAGTAGTCTGAACTGGGATGATCCCGCAGCCCGTACGAACCGTCGACGTAGAGACCCCGCTGGGCCTGCCGCCGGAACTGGCGAAAGGCCTCCTTGTTGTAGGCCATCACGCTGCGGTGGGTCTCCTCGATATCGACGATCCCCCGCAGTTCGGCATCCAGCGCCCGCACCACCTCGGGCTCGCTGGCTGCGAGGTCGTGGAGTTCCTGCGGATCGGCCTCCATGTCAAAGAGCTGCGCCGGGTAGCCCACATAGGCGACGTACTTCCAGCGCCCCCGGCGGAGCATGTGGCCGGACGTGTTCAGCGTGGTGCCCGTAAAAGAGGCGTAGGCGCTGTCGCGGCTGACCGTCGTCTGTCCGGTGGCCAGGGGTAGGAGCGATTCGCCATCGGCCGGTTCCCGGAGCGGGAGGCCGGCCATCTCCATGAAGGTGGGGCACATGTCGATCAGCGAGACAAGGTTGCCCAGCCGCCGCCCCGCGGGGATCCCGGGGCCCACCATGGCCAGCGGCACCCGCACCGAGCCCTCGTAAAACGACATCTTGTACCATTCCTGGTGCTCCAGGGCGAGCTCCCCGTGATCGCTGGAGAAGACGAAGTAGGTGCTCTCCGCGAGGCCCAGGCGCTGCATCGCCTCGTACAGAGCCCCCACCAGCGCGTCGCCCTCGGCGCACATGGCCATGTAGATCCGCCGCACCTGGCGGACCGTGTCGTCGTCGAACCCGGCCCTCCAGGCCTTGGCCATGCGCTGGTACTGCCGGCAGGGATGGTCGCTGGGGTCCATGGGCGGGATATCGACGGCGTCTGCGGGAATCCTGT
>JAAZBQ010000436.1 GCA_012513725.1 Chloroflexota bacterium | reverse complement strand
GGGGCGTGGTGGGTAGCCAGGGGTCTTTAGCCCCTGGCGGGCGGCCGGGCGGGCCGAGCGAACACGCCCGTTTCTTGCGCCATGAGTGGCGCCCCCGGCGCCATGGGGTACTCAGGATGACGGGTTGATGGGCGGCTTGGGGTGGGATGGGCGGCTCGGGAGGGCGGCGGGCTCGACGTATGGCCCCTTTGCGGCAACGAGGCCATGCCATGCCATGGCCTCGGCCACACCCCCAGTGTCAACAGTATCAACAACGTCAACAACGCGACAGTCACCCCCGCACGCTCCGTCCTCTCCTCACCAGGCTAATCCTGCAAATCCTGTCACGAAATCCTGTCCATCCTGTCCTCTCCCCCCGGAAGCAAAGCGCAACGGCGCTGCCGTCGTCGCGCTTGACAATCCCGCCCGCTCTCCGTATCGTACGCGCAGGATCTCGCTCCTCCTCCCCTTCCTGCCCTTGCGCCACACTCCCCTAACGCCCTGAGGTCCCTTGCTCCCAAGAGTCACCCGCACGCGCGTGGCCCTCCTGCGCTGCTTGCTCTCAGGCGGCACGGGCGTGGCCCCCGCACAGGACGGAGGCACAGCCTATGGCACGCAAGCACGTGGCGATCGACGGCAACGAGGCCGTTGCCCTGGTCGCCCACCGGACGAACGAAGTCATCGCCATCTACCCGATCACGCCCTCCTCGCCGATGGGCGAACACGCCGACGAGTTCAGCGCGTTCGGCCAGCCCAACATCTGGGGTACCGTGCCGCACGTCATGGAGCTCCAGTCGGAGGCCGGCGCCGCGGGGGCCTGCCACGGCGCCCTGCAGGCCGGCGCCCTCACCACCACGTTCACCGCCAGCCAGGGCCTGCTCCTGATGATCCCCACCATGTACAAGATCGCCGGCGAGCTGACCCCCACGGTGTTCCACATCGCCGCGCGCTCCATCGCCACCCACGCCCTATCGATCTTTGGCGACCATTCGGACGTGATGGCGGCCCTGGGCACGGGCTGGGCTATGCTCTTTGGCGCCTCGGTGCAAGAGGCCCACGATATGGCCCTCATCGCCCAGGCGGCCACGCTCCAGTCGCGGGTGCCGTTCCTGAACATCATGGACGGGTTCCGCACCTCCCACGAGGTGCACAAGATCGAACTCCTCGAGGACGACGACCTCCGCGCCCTGATCGACGACGACCTGGTGCGCGCCCACCGCGCCCGGGGGATGACCCCCGAGCGGCCCAGCCTCCGCGGCACCGCCCAGAACCCCGACACGTTCTTCCAGGAGCGCGAGGCCGCCAACCCGTTCTACGCCGCCACCCCCGGCATCGTCCAGGAGGCCATGGACCGCTTTGCCGCCCAGGTGGGGCGAGAGTACCACCTCTTTGACTATTTCGGCGCGCCCGACGCCGAGCGCGTCGTGGTGCTGATGGGCTCCGGCGCCGAGACGGTCCGCGAGACCGTGGACCATCTGACCGGCCGGGGCGACAAGGTCGGCGCCGTGGTGGTGCGGCTCTACCGCCCGTTTGCCACCGAGGCGTTCCTCGCCGCGCTGCCGCGCACGGTGCGCGCCATCGGGGTGCTGGACCGCACCAAGGAGCCCGGCGCCCTGGGCGAGCCCCTGTACCGCGACGTGGTCGCCGCCATCCACGAGGGCGAGTTTGAGGGCGCCGACGGCCGGCCGCCCCGGGTGGTCGGCGGGCGCTATGGCCTCTCCTCCAAAGAGTTCACGCCGTCCATGGTGATCGGCGTCTACGATGAGCTCTCCAAGGAGCGCCCCAAAAACCACTTTACGGTCGGCATCTATGACGACGTCTCGCATACGAGCCTGCCCTTTGACCCCGACCTGGATATCGAGCGGGACGACGTCTTTCGCGCGGTGTTCTGGGGCCTCGGCTCCGACGGGACCGTCTCGGCGAACAAGAACTCGATCAAGATCATCGGCGACAACACCGACAACCACGCCCAGGGCTACTTTGTGTACGACTCGCGCAAGGCCGGCGCGTTCACCGTGTCGCACCTGCGCTTTGGGCCGCGGCCGATCCGCTCGCCGTATCAGATCCAAAAGGCCAAGTTTGTTGGCGTGCATCAGTTCGGCTTCTTGGAGCGGTTCCCGATCGTGGAAGGAGCCCAGGAGGGCGCCACGCTGCTCTTGAACGCCCCCTACGAGACGGACCAGGTGTGGGACCACATCCCCCGGGAGGTGCAGGAGCAGATCATTGCCAAGCGCCTCCAGGTGTACGCCATCAACGCCTATGACGTCGCCGCGGCCACGGGGATGGGCAACCGCATCAACACCATCATGCAGACCTGCTTCTTCCACCTCAGCGGCATCCTGCCCTCCGAGCAGGCCATCGCCGAGATCAAGCGGGCCATCGTGGATACCTACGGCAAGCGCGGCCAGTCGGTCATCGACCGCAACTTTAGCGCGGTGGACGCCGCCGTCGAGCGCCTCCACGAGATCCCGCTCCCCGAGCGGGCGGAGGGCGAGATCACTATTCCCCCGCCGGTGCCCGACGAGGCGCCCGACTATGTCCGCAACATCATGGGCCCGCTGATGACCGACCAGGGCGACCAGCTGCCCTCCAGCGCGTTTCCGGTGGATGGGGTCTTTCCCACCGCCACCAACCGCTGGGAAAAGCGCAACGTCTCCCTCTCGGTGCCGGTGTGGGAGCCCCAGATCTGCATCCAGTGCGGACGCTGCGTGATGTATTGCCCCCACGCGGTGATCCGCTCCAAGGTCTACGATCCCGCCCTCCTGGAGGACGCGCCCGAGGCGTTCAAGCACACCGAGGCCCGCTGGCCGCGGCGGGCGTTCCAGGGGATGGCTTACACCGTGCAGGTGGCCGTGGAGGACTGCACCGGCTGCGCGGTGTGCGTGGAGGTCTGCCCGGCCCGCGACAAGAGCCAGGTGGGCATCAAGGCCATCAACATGCGCCCGCAGATGCCGATCCGCGAGCAGGAGCGGGAGAACTGGTCGTTCTTCCTGGGGCTGCCCGAGGCCGAGGCCGCGGCGCCGATCCAGTACAACAACACCAAGAACGTCCAGCTCCTCCAGCCGATGTTCGAGTTCCCGACGGCCTGTGCCGGCTGTGGCGAGACGCCCTACATCCGCCTCTTTTCCCAGCTCTTTGGCGATCGCGCCATCATCGGCAACGCCACCGGATGCACGTCGATCTATGGCGCCAACCTGCCCGGCACGCCCTGGGCGGTGAACGACGCCGGCCGCGGCCCCGCGTGGAACAACCCCCTCTTTGAGGACGCCGCCGAGTTCGGCCTGGGCCTGCGCCTCACGGTGGACAAGCAGCAGGAGTACGCTGCGGAGCTCCTCATGGGGATGAAGGATTACGTGGGCCATGAGCTGGCCGATGGGATCCTGAACGCCGAGCAGTACGGCGAGGAGAACATCCGCGCCCAGCGGGACAGGATCGAGCAACTCAAGGAGCGCCTGGAGGGCTATGACCATCCCCAGGCGCGCGAGCTGCTCACCGTGGCCGATGCCCTGCTGCGCAAGAGCGTCTGGGCGATGGGCGGCGACGGCTGGGCGTACGATATCGGCTACGGCGGCCTGGACCACGTGATGGCCACCGGCCGCGACGTGAACGTCCTGGTGCTGGATACCGAGGTCTACTCGAACACCGGCGGCCAGGCTTCCAAGGCCACGGGGCTCGCCGCGGTGGCCAAGTTCGCCGCGGGGGGCAAGGCGACGCCCAAGAAGGACCTGGGCCTCATGATGATGTCCTACGGGTACGTGTACGTGGCCCAGGTGGCCATGGGCGCCAACGACACCCACACCATCCGGGCGTTCCAAGAGGCCGAGTCGTACCCGGGCCCGTCGATCATCATCGCCTACTCGACCTGCATCGCCCACGGCATCAACATGTCCAAGGGGATGGACCAGGAAAAGCTCGCGGTGGAATCGGGCCACTGGCCGCTCTACCGCTACGATCCGCGGCGGCGCGAGGAGGGGCTGAACCCCTTCCAGTTGGATTCCAAGGCGCCGACCGTGCCGCTGGAGCAGTACCTGTACAACGAGAACCGCTACCGGATGCTGACCCAGAGCAACCCGGAGGCCGCCCAGCGTCTGCTGGAGGCCGCCCAGCGCGCGGTGCTCGAGCGCTGGCACAAGTACGAGCAGATGGCCCAGATGGACGTCGACCTCGGCGCCGACACGAGCGAGGAAGCGCCGCCGGAGGACTAGAGGGGAGCGACGCAGAGACGCAGTGTGGAGACGCAGAGGCGCAGAGTGGGGACGCAGAGACACAAAGGGGAGGGAGGCCTTGCGTCGCCAACGGCCGCGCCTCACGACTCCCCAGGCGTCATCCATGCCCTCCGCGTCTCTGCGTCCTTTGCTCTGCGTCTCTGCGTCCCTCTTGCGTAACTGAACAAGGAGTGTGGAACGATGAGCCCTGATCTGACGACCGAGTACCTCGGGCTGCGGCTGGCGCACCCGGTGGTGCCCTCGGCTTCGCCGCTCTCCAATACCCTGGACGGCATCCGTCGCCTGGAGGACGCCGGCGCCTCGGCGGTGGTGATGCATTCGCTCTTTGAGGAGCAACTGGTGCTGGAGAGCGACCAGCTGGACCACTATCTCTCCTACTTTACCGAGGCGTTCGCCGAGGCGCTGGACTGGTTCCCCGAGCAGGCCGAGTACCGGGTGGGCCCCGATGAGTACCTGGACAAGATCCGCCGCGCCAAGGAATCGGTCGGCATCCCCATCATCGGCAGCCTGAACGGGGTCACCCCCGGCGGGTGGACCTCGTACGCCAAGGCCATGGAACAGGCCGGCGCCGACGCGCTGGAGCTCAACATCTACCACATCCCCACCGATCCCGCCCAGGACGGCGCGTACGTCGAGGGGCTGGCCCTGGACACGCTGCGCGACGTCCGCGCCGAAGTGTCGATCCCCGTGGCGGTCAAGCTGAGCCCGTTCTACTCGTCGACCTCCAGCATGTGCCAACGCCTGTCCGAGGCGGGGGCCAACGGCCTGGTCTTGTTCAACCGCTTTTACCAGCCGGACCTGGACCTCGAGGCCCTCGAGGTGGTGCCCAACCTCACCCTCTCCCGCTCCGAGGACATGCGGCTGCCCCTGCGCTGGACGGCGCTCCTCTATGGGCGGATCTCGGCCGATCTGGCCATCACCAGTGGCGTGCACACCCCGGAGGACGTCATCAAGGGCCTGATGGCCGGCGCCAAGGTGACGATGATGGCCTCGGAGTTGCTCCAGCAGGGCACGGCCCGCCTCGGCCAGGTGGTGGAGGGGGTCAACCGCTGGCTCGAGGAACGCGAGTACGAGTCGGTGCGCCAGATGCAGGGCAGCATGAGCCAAGCGAAATCGGGGAACCCGGTGGCGTTCGAGCGCGCCAACTATATGCGCGTCCTGCAGTCCTGGCATCCCGACCCCGCCGGCCAGCTCTACCGCGAGATGCTCCGGTAGGAGCAGAGAACGCAGAGACGCGGAGAAGAAGATAATGCAAAGACGCAAAGGGGCAAAGGCACAAAGAAGAGGGGACGCAGAGGCGCAGAGGGGCTCGGGTGGGGTGTTCACTGGAAGTGTTTCGGCCTGGAAAGTGTCGGTTTGTGCCGTGAAGCGTGTCGGCGCTGCGCTGAACACTGCTGAACAAAGGCGAACGAGCGAACACCTGTAGGAGACCGGGCGGTCGCGGTGCTCCGCGGCACGCTAGACTGACCGGTCTACCCTCACTCTTCACACCGTCGCCAGTGCTCGGAACCTATCCAGACCCAAAGGGCAGGACTGCTTGCTGGAATGGGAACCTCTCCCCCTCCCTGCATCCCTCTTCCTTCTTTGCGTCTTTGCCCCTTTGTGTCTTGGCGTTGGATTCTTCTCTTCCCTGCGCCTCTGCGTCCCCTCTCCGCGTCTCTGCGTCCCTCTTCCTTCTTTGCGCCTTGGCCTCTTTGCGTCTTGGCGTTGAGTTCCTCTCTTCCCTGCGTCTCTGCGTTAGTCTCTGCCCACATTGCGCCCTCGTGCCCGTCATGTATAATGTGCGGACCGAACCCATAGGAGGGACGCGCCATGGCGAGCGGAGAGCAGACGATGATCGGTCGCACGTGCATCGTGACCGGTGCGGCGAGCGGCCTGGGGCCGGCGGTGGCCCAGGGGCTGGCCAGGCTCGGCGCGCAGGTCCTCCTCGTGGCGCCCAGCGAATCCGCTGCGCAACATATCGCCGAGACCATCCGCCAGGAGGTCGCCCACGCCCGG
>JAAZBQ010000435.1 GCA_012513725.1 Chloroflexota bacterium | reverse complement strand
TGGGCCGGGCGATGGCCCTCGGCCTGGCGGAGGCCGGCGCCGACATTGCCGGCATGTACAACACCCGCTGCGACGAGACCCAAGCGGCCGTCGAGGGGCTCGGGCGGCGCTTTTTGCCCATCCAGTGCAACCTGGCCGAGGCCGACGTGCCCGCGCTGCAGGCTATCGTCGAGCGGGTGGTGGCTGGCCTGGGCGGGCTAGACATCCTGGTAAACAACGCCGGCACCATCCGCCGCGCGCCGGCGCTAGAGTTCAGCCAAGAGGACTGGGACGAGGTGATGCAGGTGAACCTGCGAAGCCTCTTTTTTCTCTCGCAGGCGGCCGCACGCCACATGGCCGCCCAGGGCGGCGGCAAAATCATCCACGTCGCCTCGATGCTCTCCTTCCAGGGAGGCATCACCGTGCCGTCGTACACTGCCGCCAAGAGCGGCGTCGCCGGGCTCACCCGGGCGATGGCCAACGAGTGGGCGCCGCTGGGCATCAACGTGAACGCCATCGCCCCCGGGTATATGGCCACCGACAACACCGCCGCGCTGCGGGCCAACCCGGACCGCAACCGGGCCATCCTGGACCGCATCCCGGCCGGCGATTGGGGCCAGGCCGACGACCTCAAGGGCTTGGTGGTGCTGCTGGCCTCCGACGCATCGCGCTACATGCATGGCTCCATCGTGCCGGTGGACGGGGGCTGGCTGGCGAGGTAGGGGTTCCCCGCCCGGGTCGGTCGCAACGAGCCGCCCCGGGCGAGTGCCGATAGAAGCGTCATCATCATCATAGTAGGTCTGTCGCCCCGGTGGGGACGGACAGACCGGGAGAAGACACCTTGATAGGGAAGACGTGGCCTTCGGAGATCCGCGAGTTCGCCGACGAAAAGACCGGGCGCACCATCCGGCAACTGACGTCCAGCGGCAACAACTATCACCTGTACTTTACCGAGAACTCGTTCGACAGCGTCAAGAACGAGATCATCTTCTTGTCGGACCGCGCCTCGGGGCAGAACAAGGCTCCCGCCGACTGGCCCGAGTACCAGATCTTTCGCATGGACCTCGCCAGCGGCGAGATGACCCAGCTGACCGAGGAGCCCGGCGGCGTCGGCGCGGTCACCAAGACCCCCGATAGCAGCCTGATCGTGTTTACCTCCGGCCGGGGCAACATCAGCGGCAGCTGCATCTATGCGCTGGACACGGCCAGCGGCGAGGTCCGCACCGTGTACGAGGAGACCGGCCCGTTCTCCGTGGGGATGCCGTCCATCGCCCCGAACCGGCGCTACGTGGCCTTTGGGCGCAACGAAAAGGTCGACGCGCCCCGGGGCCCGAACTATAGCGGGTTCAAGGAGAGTTTCTACCGGACCAAGGACGGGCGCATCACCGTCGCCTACCTGGATGGCTCCAAGGCCGAGGACGTGTTCCTCGACACCCACTGGGTCGGGCACTTTCAGTTCTGCCCCGACGATCCCACCATCGCCACCTACTGCCACGAGGGCCCCTGGAACCTGGTGACCCAGCGGATCTGGATCATCGACTTTATCACGCGCTCGGTCAAGCCCTGCTTCCGGCAGGAGGAGCAGGACTCCATCGGGCACGAGTTCTGGACCCAGGACGGCCTGATCTTCTTTGACGATCGCGGCCCCGGCCACGACGGCACGATCACGTCGGACCGGACCCAGGCCGTGGCCACCGAAGTGGCGGTGAACCAGAACGACATGGTGCCCTTTGTGGGGCTCGCCGATCGCGACGGCAACATCCTGCGGCGCATCGAGATGCCCTACTATTGCAACCACTACCACGCCAACCCCGACAACACCATCCTCGTCGGCGACGACGTGGACGACCTGGTGCTCGTGGACATCTCGGGCGAGGTGGCCACCCAGGAGACGCTCTGCTACCACGGCACATCGTGGCACACGCAGTCCAGCCACTGCCACCCGACCTGGTCGTGGGACGGGTCGCGGATCCTCTACTCTTCCGACAAGGGCGGCCGGATCAACGTGTTCATGGTCGAGCCGTAGAATAAGAACCATCCCGGAAGGCAAGGCACCTTCCGGGATGGGGACCGCTCCGGGATGGGGACCGCTTCCCGGAAGCTGCCCTGGCTTCCGGGAAGCTTGCGTACTAGCCGCCTCCTACAGCGCCAGGCGTAGGAGGAGGGCCGGCCCCAGCACGGCCGCCTCGATGATTAGCACCCGCCACAGCCGCCGGGGGAAATCGCCGAGGTGCGGGCCGCCCGGGTAGCCGTTCACCAGGTAATACTGGCAGTAGAGGATGCCGATCAGCGCCAGGATGCCGAGGCCAAAGAGGGACCACTTGTCCACCAGCCCCAGCGCCCACCGGTCACCCCCCAGGGTGGTGTAGGCCATCACCAGGGTCCTGCGGACGGCAAAGGCCGCCACGACGGCCAGGACCGA
>JAAZBQ010000434.1 GCA_012513725.1 Chloroflexota bacterium | reverse complement strand
GCGTCGATCTGCTCCTCCAGGAGCAGATCCCCCAAGAGGCGCCCATCGAGGAGATGCCCGAGCACACGGCAGGCGGCATCCTGCCGCAGCGCGAGCGGCTGACCGCCTCCCCCTGGCACGTCGCGGCAGATGCGCCGCATCCCGAGGCGCAGATCATCTCCAACGGCTCCTATAGCGTGATGGTCACGGCGTCGGGCGGGGGCTATAGCCGCTGGCAGGATGTGGACCTCACCCGCTGGCGGGCCGATAGCACCATGGACGACTGGGGCACGTGGCTCTACATCCAGGATCGCGAGAACGGCGCCCTGTACGCGGCCACGCGCCAGCCCATCGCCGGCCAGCACATCGGCGAGGATGTGCGGTTCAGTTCCTACATGGCGGACTTTCGCCGACAGATCGACGGCGTCTCGGTGCGCACCGAGGTCACCGTGGCGCCCGGCGTCGACGTGGAGCTGCGCCGCCTGACCCTGACGAACCGCAGCGGCCGGAGGCGCCGCCTCTTGGTGGCCTCCTACGGCGAGGTGTTGCTGGGTGCCCAGGATGGTGATCGGCGTCATCCCGCCTTTAGCAAGTTGTTCATCGACAGCGAGTACCTGCCGGATCTCGACGCGTTGCTCTTCCGCAGGCGGCCGCGGTCCGCGCAACAGACGGCACTCTTCCTGTTGCATGGCCTGGTGCTGGAGCCCGACGGCGAGGCAACCGGGCTCTATGAGACGGATCGCGCTGCTTTTGTGGGGCGCGGCCGGACCGTCCACGATCCCGAGGCGCTGCAGCCGGAGGGCACTGGCTATACCAACACCGCCGGCGCCACGCTGGACCCGGTGATGTCGCTGGCCCAGGAGGTGACCCTCGAGGAGGACGAGACGGTCCAGCTGGCGTACGTAACCCTGGCGGCAGACTCGCGGCCCGAGGCCATCGCCCTGGCGCGCTCCTTCCAGGACCTGGCGGCGGTGGAACACGCCTTTTCCCAGGCGGCGCTGCAGGCCGAGCGGGAATCGGGCGACCGTGACCTGGGCACCGTGGAGTTGCGGCGCATCCAGCAGCTGTTCTCCGTGCTGACCTTCCCCTACAAGGCGCTGCGCGCGCCAGAGCCCACCCTCTCGGCCAACCGGCGCGGGCAGCCGGGGCTCTGGCCCTACGCCATCTCGGGCGACTATCCCATCCTCCTGGTGCACATCGACGGGAGCGAGCAGATCGACCTGGTGCGCGAGCTATTGCGCGCCCATGCCTACCTGCGCCATCGCGGCGCGCTCTTTGACCTCGTGGTCGTGAACGACCGCGACTCGGGGTACGCCCAGGAGCTCCAGGACTCTGTGCAGCGGCTCATCACCCGCTCCAGTTCCTCGGTGTGGCTGAACCAGCGCGGTGGGGTCTTTACCCTGCGTGGCGACCTGCTCGGCCGCCCGGAGCGCGTGCTGCTCGATACGGCGGCTCGCGTGGTGCTGTGGGGCAACCGCGGCCCCCTGGCCGACCAGCTGGAGGTGCTCCGCGAGCGGACGCCCCGCCCACCGCTGTTCGTTCCTACCGACAACGGCACGCGCAGTGCCGAGGACCTACCGGCGGTCCCGCGGCCCGAGGGGCTCCTGTTCGATAACACCTACGGCGGGTTCCGCCCCGATGGTCGCGAGTACGTCATCTATCTGGAGGGCGATCGCTGGACCCCGGCGCCCTGGATCAACGTGGTGGCCAACGAGCAACTGGGGTTCCTCGTCTCCGAGGCGGGCGCGGGGTACACCTGGGCGGTGAACAGCGGCGAGAACCGGCTGACGCCCTGGTCGAACGACCCCGTCTCGGACCCCGCCGAGGAGGCGCTGTACCTGCGCGACGAGGAAAGCGGCGTTGTCTGGTCGCCCACGCCGCTGCCGGCAGGCGATGGCGCCCCCTACCTCGTGCGCCACGGTGCGGGCTATACCGTGTTCGAGCACCACTCGCAGGGCATCGAGCAGCGCCTGCGTCTGTTCGTGGCCCCCGAGGCGCCGGTCAAGATCGTGCAGCTGCGGGTGCGGAACCGGCGCACGCGCGCCCGTCGAATCACGGCCACCTACTATGCCGCCTGGGTGCTGGGCGCCGCGCGAGACCTCAGCCAGCAGTACGTGGTGCCCGAGTACGAGCCGGAGAGTGGGGCGCTGCTGGCCCGCAACGCCTACAACGAGGAGTTTGGCGCCCGGGTGGCGTTCCTGGCGGCCAGCGAGGGCCTCCACGGGCTGACCGCCGACCGCACCGAGTTCCTGGGCCGCATGGGCCGCCACGACCGTCCCGCCGGCCTCCAGCGCCTGGGGCTCTCCGGGCGGGTGGAGCCCGGGGTCGATCCCTGCGCGGCGCTCCAGGTCCACATCGACCTGCAGCCCGACGAGGAGCAAGAGATCTACTTTATCCTCGGGCAGGGCGCCGACCGGCACGAGGCCCTGCGCCTGGTGCAAGAGTTCCAGGATCCGGCCGTGGTGCGGGATGCCTGGCGCGACGGGCTAAAGCGCTGGGAATCCATCCTCTCGCAGATCCAGGTGCAGACGCCTGACCCGGCCATCGACGTGCTGCTGAACCGCTGGCTCCTGTACCAGGCGCTCTCCTGCCGGATCTGGGGGCGCTCGGCCCTGTACCAGTCGAGCGGGGCGTACGGCTTTCGTGACCAGCTGCAAGATGTCATGGCCCTGGTGCATGCCGCGCCGTCGGTGGCCCGCGAGCAGATCCTGCGCGCCGCCCGGCACCAGTTCGAAGAGGGCGACGTGTTACACTGGTGGCATCCGCCTTCCGGGCGCGGCGTGCGGACGCGCTTTGCCGATGACCTCCTGTGGTTGCCCTATGTCACGGCGCACTATGTGGAGGCCACGGGCGACGACAGCATCCTGACCGAGCGAGAGCCCTCACTGGTGGGCGAGCCACTGGCCCCCGAGGAGGAGGAGCGCTACGGCCTCTACGACGTGAGCCCCGACGAGCCCACCATCTACGAGCACTGCCTGCGGGCCATCCGCAAGGGGGACACGGCCGGCTCCCACGGCCTGCCGCTCTTTGGCGGCGGCGACTGGAACGACGGCATGAACCGCGTGGGCATCGAGGGGCGCGGCGAGAGCGTGTGGCTGGGCTGGTTCCTCTACGCCACACTGATGCGCTTTGCCCCCCTTGCCGAGCGGATGGGTGAGGACGACGTGGCGGCGACGCTCCGCGGGCGCGCCCGCGAACTGCTCATCGCCATGGAGGCGGAGGCCTGGGACGGCGAGTGGTACCGGCGTGGGTACTATGACGACGGCACGCCCTTGGGCTCCCACGAGAGCCTCGAGTGCCAGATCGACGCCATCGCCCAGTCGTGGGCCATCCTCTCGGGGGCCGCAGACCGTGAGGACGGCGGACGCACCGCCGAGCGTGCCCGCCGGGCCATGTCGGTGGTGCACGAGCGCCTGGTGCGGCGCGAGGATCGCCTGGTGCTCCTGTTCGAGCCGCCCTTTGACCGCACGCCCCATGACCCCGGGTACATCAAGGGCTACCCGCCCGGCATCCGCGAGAACGGCGGGCAGTACACCCACGCGGCCATCTGGACGGTGTGGGCCTTTGCCGAGCTGGGGGAGGGCGACCTGGCGGCGGAGCTCTACCGGCTGATCAACCCCGTCTACCGGGCCGACACGCTGGACGACGTGCGCCGCTACCGGGTGGAGCCCTATGTCATATCGGCCGATGTGTATGGCGTGCCGCCCCATGTGGGCCGCGGCGGCTGGACGTGGTACACTGGCTCAGCGTCCTGGCTGTACCGCCTGGGGGCGGAGGGCATCCTGGGCCTGCGACGCTCGGGCGACCG
>JAAZBQ010000433.1 GCA_012513725.1 Chloroflexota bacterium | reverse complement strand
TGGTCGCGGGAGGGGGGCGGCGCGAGCAGGTACACGTCCACCCACTTGTACCACAGCACCAGGTTGTCCAGGTCGTAGCACAGGTCGATGCGCCGCCACTGGATGGCGCTGCCGGTATCGGCGGCGGTCCCGGGGCCGTACCCCGGCACGTACACCTCCTGGCGGAGGGGGATCACCCGGGGATCGACGGCGACGAGGCCCTTGCGCGCCTTCCAGCCGATGCGCGTGATGCCATAGTTCGGCGCATCAAAGGGCGTGCCGGCCGTCGGGGCGTTGTAGGAGGTGGCCAGCATCCGCAGGACCCGCCAGTAGGAATAGGTGCCATAGGGCGTCGGGAGATCCCGGTACACCAGCCCGGTGCCATAGTGCGTGGCGCGGTGGATGGGATCGCGGTGCAGCCACTGCTCCTCGACCGAGCGGGACATCTCGACGCCGTTCTCATAGTGCACCCGGTACTTGGTGCGGCTGGCGCCCTCCCGCCCCCAGTGCATGATCTCGCGGCGGTCGATCTCCATGTTCGGATCGGCCACCTGCACGGTCTGAAAGGGGACGGGCACCTCCTCGATAAAGTACTCGTCGGAGACCCGTACCACCGAGACGGTCATGCCCTTCTGCAGGCGGCTGACCACCTCCGGTCGGACATAGTCATCCTCGTCGAGCGCCACCTGCTCCTCGGCCAGGAGGTCCTCCACGGTCGTCGAGTGGGTGCGCAGCTGCCGGGCCTCGCCCCCGTCGTCGAGGTACACCGGCAGGGCGCGGTCCAGCCGCACCCGCAGGCCGGGCGTGATGGCGGCATCCAGCCCGGGCGACACGCGGTCGCCCTCGTAGACCGTGAGCCCCTGCTCAAAGAGCGCGGCGCCCACCGTCCGCGCGGCGGTGTTAAAGGAAAAGGTGACGCTGCCGTCGTCCACGGTGACCGGCACGGCCCGCTCGACGCGCAGGACGATCGGCTTGCGCAGCTCGGCGATCAGCCGGTGCGGGGTGAGGCGCCCCGTGGGGCGCACCTCCGGGAGGTCGCCATAGAGCTCATACGGCTGCTCCATCAGGTAGTAGCGGTCCTCCGGCAGCGCGACGACGCCGAGATCCGCCAGGGCCTCGACGACCCGCTCGGCCTGGGTGCGCGTCTGGCTGACGCTGCCGTCATGGACGAGGGCCACCGTGCGGGCCACCGAGATGCGAATGGACTCGCCCTCGAGCAGCGCGTCCGAGTCGGGGGTTTCGCAAAAGTCTTCGGGGGCCAGGTCGAGGCGCAGCTCGTTCAGCACCCCCCGCGCCGTGCTCTCGCGGGTGCGATGGGCCAGGCTGCGGCCGTTGATCTCGACCCACACGGTGTGCCAGGTGCTGAGATACAGCAGGGCCAGCACGCCCAAGAGCCCGACGCTGGCGGCGGCGAGCAGAATGACGGGGGACCGCAGCCTGCGCTCAAACCCTGGACGCGCCCTCTCCCCTTCCGGCGCTGACCGTCTCACAATCGTTCGATCCTCCGATTGGCTCACACCGATGACGGTGCGTGGCCCGCAGCGCGTGCCGGGCACACGCCTTTGGTGCATGGGCGGGCGAGGATTGCAGCCCCGCTTGCGCCACCCATCATATTATACTGTCTCCGGCGCAAAGCAAAAGGGCGAGCACTTGGCCCGCCCTCTCACGCACAACAAGTGGTCGTGCACCCTCTTTTGTGGCGACCCGCCCCGGCTTGATCCAGTCAGCCAGCTCAGGCCAGGCTGCCCCACGTCACCCGGAGGATACCGCTTACCGCTGCTTCCTTCCGGACCTGACGGGGTTCACAGGCCTCCGCCGCGTGGGACCCAACCCTCAACACCAACTGACCAGACCAGTCCCGGTGGGTAGCCCCGGGAGAGGGAATTCGACCCCGCTATAGCGGGTTGCGGGTACAGGGCACCGCTAGTTCCCCATCTAGCACGACCGACAGGAATGATACCCCAGAAGGGGCCGACTGTCAAAGGCAGACTCGGGAGTTGGGGGGTAGACATGATGGCAGGTGTGCAACGCAATAAACTGGATATCACTGCTCTCTACACGGCAACGATGCTGCCCCGAATCTCCGCCGACACCGGGCCCGATTGGGCGAGATACCGGCGCAGCGCGTCGATCGCGCGGACACCGATCTGCTCGTGGTGAGCGCCGTACTCTTTCGGTACTCCCTGGCTGGTGACATACGCGGCATGGTAGACCTGCTCGCGGCGCAACGGCCGGCCACCGACAAAGATCTGCTGGATGCGCTGGCCGGCGGGGTTCTCGATCTTGGCATACAGGTTCAGCCCCAGGCATCGCTTCACATAGCCCCCCATCTGGTCATATGGATTCCGGGCAAAGGTGTGCTCCAGGTTCTCCTCCATCATGTCCCAGATCTCCTCGCCGGTGAGGTCGCAGGTGGAAACCGGCGGGTTCACCGGGATGATGTTCCACAGGTCGTTCAGCGTGATGGGCCCCGGCGGGATCGGCGCACCGTAGCGCCAGCCGTTGGAAAAGGCCACCTCGGCGCCCGTCTCGCTCTGCAGCGCCTGGAGGAGCAGGTTGTCCATGGGGGCCTCGAGGACCGTGTAGCGATGGAGCGGCGTCCGCGTCTCGCCCACCTGCTCGGCGAGGTCGCTTCGGTCTGTGGCTAGGGCAGCCTCGACCCGTTCGCGCACCACCGGGTCCTCGGGCAGGTCCTCGGTGACCGTGATGAGCGCGTGGCGCCAGTCGACGACCTTGCCCCCCTCGAGCTGGAGGTCGAGCCGCCCGAGGAACGAGCCGTGGCAGCCCGACTGGATGATGATGGCGCCGTTCACCAGCACGGGGCGGTAGATGCGATTGTGGGTGTGCCCGCTGAGGAGTACATCGATGCCCTCCACCTCCTCGGCCAGGCGCACCTCCTGGGGAAAGCCCAGGTGCGAGACCACCACGATGAGGTCGGCGCGCTCCTCCTGGCGCAGGTGGGAGATGTGGCCCGGCAGCTCCTCGTTGCCCAGGGTAAAGCGCAGGCCCTTGGAGAACGAGGGCGGCATCGTCTTGTCCACGATCGTCGCGGCGATGCCGATGACGCCGACCCGGAGCCCCGCCGCCTCATAGACGACGTAGGGCGGATAGGCCAGCTCGCCGGACGCCTCCTCGTAGCAGTTGATCGCCAGCATCGGGTAGTTCAGGCGCTGGGCGAGTGCCTTGAACCGCGCGGGACCATAGGCGAACTCCCAGTGCGCCGTCATGCCATCCAGCCCCATGGCGTTCAGGATGGGCAGCAGCGCCTCCCCCTCCGAGTGCACCACGGGATAGGTGCCGTGTAACGTATCGCCGTTATCCAGCGCCAACACGGCCCCGGGATGGCGGCGCCGCTCCGCGGCGATGAGGGCGGCGATCCGCGCGTGGCCGCCGGCGGTGCGGATCGCGCCGGCCGCGCCATCCCAGAACCACTCGGGGTGGGGCGCGATGTAACCGTGGCTATCGTTCAACTGAAACAGTGTGAGTTCCGCAGTACCTGACATCGGTTCTCCTCAGCACACATCGCCCGTG
>JAAZBQ010000432.1 GCA_012513725.1 Chloroflexota bacterium | reverse complement strand
ATCCACGTCGACGTGCACTCGGTGGTCGTGCACCCAGACGGGCCGGACGAGGTGTTCGCCGCGACCGCCGGCGGGCTGTACCAGTCCCGCGATGGCGGCGACACCTGGGTGAACTTGTACCCCGCGTACGTGCGCGACCTGCACGTCGACCGCGGCCTGATCCAGCACATCGTGCACGGGCCGGCGGACGGCGTGGCCCGGGGCGGGCGCATCGAGGAGACCTTTGACGGCGGGCGCACCTGGTTGGCCGCCTCGTTCGGGCTGGAGACGCCCTGGCCGCGGCGGATGGTGGAGCGCTTTGCTCGCTTTGACATTTTCTTGCTGGCCGTTCTTTCCGATGGCGAGGTGTATGCTGCGACGCCGCCCAAACTGGTCTGGGAGCGCGTGCTGGAGCGCTTTCCGCACGTCAAGGCGCTATCGCCAATGTATAGCTAGTGCGCTGACGGGCCGGCCCGAACCGGACCTGAACGCCCCTGACGGCGCCCGGTGCGGCCAGGGGCCTCCACGGAGGCCCCTGGCCGGGTCTGGGCAACCTCACGCCGCGCTGTGACGTTGACGGGCAGCGGGATGTCGCATATAGTGGATTAAGATAGTCTTGATTAGCAGTCCAGCCACTACCGGCGGACGGGAGCAAGCGAGTATGCCCGCTACGCAGTTGCCTGCCGCGACCGTGATGGGTCCCGTAACACTGGTCGTGTCCGATCTGGGTCGGGTGCGGCCCTTCTATGAGGGTGTCCTGGGGATGGCGCCCGTGGTCGACGATGCCGATAGGGTCACCCTGGGAGCCCGCGAACTGGACGGCGACGGCTACCGCCCGATCGTCGTCCTCATCGAGCGCCCCGACGCGCCGAGGCGGCCCCGTGGGGCGCCCGGGCTCTATCACGTAGCGCTCCTGATGCCCTCCCGCGCCGCGCTGGCGCAGGTGCTCCGACGCCTCACCCAGGTGCGATACCACCTGCAGGGCGCCGCGGATCACGCGGTAAGCGAGGCGCTCTACCTGGCCGACCCTGAGGGGAATGGCATCGAGATCTATGCGGATACGCCCAAAGAGACCTGGCGCCGCGAGGGCGACACCATTTACATGGGCACTGCCCCCCTGGACGTCCGCGGTCTGCTCGGCGAGGTCCACGGGGAGCGCGAGTGGCGGGGCTTTCCCGCCGGGAGCCGCGTCGGCCACGTGCACCTCCGGGTCCGCGACCTGGAGGAGACGGCCCGCTTTTACCAGGGCGTGGTAGGCCTTGACCTGACGGCGCGCTATGGCGATCAGGCGTCGTTCTTTGCCGCCGGCGGCTACCACCACCACCTGGGCGCCAACACCTGGGAGTCGCGAGGGGCCGCGCCCGCGCCCGAGGGCGCCCTGGGCCTGGCGCACTATGCCGTGGTGGTCCCCACTGCACAGGACGTCCGCGACGTCGAGGCCCGCGCGGCCCGGGCGAACCAGCAGGCCACCGTGGACAAAGAGGGCCTCTGGATGCGCGACCCGTCGGGGAACATGCTATGCATCATGGATGCGGCTGCGGCCGGCATAAAGGAGCGTCGGGCGCCCGGCTCGCTGCAGGCGGGGCGCTGACCATCGGGTTGGGCCCTATGCGCCCCCGGGAGGCGGCGGATAGCCGGTGATGGCGCGGATCTCCTCGTACAGGGGCCGCAGGCGGTTGTACATCGGCAGGTACACCCGCTGATAGAGCGGCTCGTAGACGGCGCGCGCCGCGGGATCCGGCTCGAATACCCGGCCTAGCCGCGTCATCGCGGCCACGGCCGTGGGGAAATCCGGGTGAATGCCCAGCCCCACGGAAGCGGCGATGGCTGCCCCCAGGCCCGAGGTGTCGTAGACGTGTGGGCGCGCCGTGGGCAGCCCAAAGATGTCCGCCGTGATCTGCAGGGCCTGGTCCGATTGCGAGCCACCCCCCGAGACGCGCAGCTCCGTGACGGGGATGCGGCTCCGGCGCTCGGTGCGCTCCTTGCCCTCGCGCAGGGCGTACGCCAGCCCCTCGATGATGGCCCGGTAGATGTGCGCCCGGGTGTGCACGTCGCCAAAGCCGATCATGGCCCCCTTGGCCTCAGGTCCCGGCACCTTGACCCCCGGCGACCAGTACGGCTGCAGCATGAGGCCCATCGACCCCGGCGGCACCTGGGCGGCCAGCTCATCAAACAACGCCTCGGGCTCGATGCCCAGTTCCTCTGCCCGGTTTTCCTCGGGATGGCCGAACTCGTGCCGGAACCACGAGACCATCCAGTAGCCCCGGTAGATGGCGACTTCTAGGGAATAGTGGTCGGGCACCGCGGCGGGGTAGGGCGGGATGAGGGGAATCACCTCGGTGTAGCGACGATGCGTGGTGTTGAACGTGGCCGTCGTCCCATAGGATAGGCAGCCCACGTGGGGCAGGAGGGCGCCCGCGCCGATCACCTCGCACGCTTTGTCGGCGGCCGCGGCGATCATGGGCAGGCCCTCGGGGATGCCCGTCGCCTCGCTTGCCGCGCGGGTTACCCGGCCGAGGATGCCGCCGGGCGGAACGAGGTCGGGCAGCATCTCCTCGGGCATCGGGACGGCGCGCCACTTCCAGTCGCTGCGGGATGCCCAGCGCAGCCGCTTGTAGTCGAACGGCACATAGCCCACCTGCGAGCCGATCGAATCCACCCAGTTCCCCGTGAGGCGGTGGGTGAGGTAGCCCGAGAGGAACAGGTACTTGTGGGTCTGTTCCCACACCTCGGGCTGTTCTGTGCGGATCCAGTTCGCCTCCGCCTCGGCCTGAAAATAGGCCACCGTCTCGCTCATGCCCGTCAGCCGAAATGCGAGCCCCCACCATCCACCGATGGGGCGCTGCCCCGCCGCCTGGCGCTGGTCGAGCCAGACGATGGCAGGGCGCAGGGGCCGGCCGTCGCGATCGACGTTGATCACCGTCGCGCGCTGCGTGGTGAGAGCCAGGCCGGCGATCGCCTCCCGACGCACTGCGTTCCGGGCCCACAGGGCCTGGCACGCCTCACAGAGGCGCTCCCAGTAGTACTCGGGATCCTGCTCGGCCCAGCCGGGCCGGGGCGAACGGTACGGAACGAGGGGTACCCGGGCGCCATCGACAAGGTCACCCCGCGCGTCGAACAGCAGGGCGCGGACGCTCTGGGTGCCGTTGTCGATGGCCAGGATGTAGTGGTCGGTCATGGCTGCGGCGGATAGTTCCCTTCCTCGCGCCAGACGCGCAACATCAGGTCATAGCGCTCCAGCGGCATGCCGGTAAAGATGCAGTTCGAGGTGGAATAGATGTAGCCTCCACCGGGCATCCCGCTGCGCAGGGCGTAGCGACAGGACTCGATGACCTCCTCGTCGGTGCCGGTGGTCAGCAGGCCGCAGTTCACGTTGCCGATCAGCGCCACCCGATCGCCTACCAGGCGCTTGACCTCGGCGATATCCACGTGGCCCTGCGGATCCAGCGAGTGCAGGGCGTGGGGATTGGCGTCCACCAGCTCATCGAGGATGGGCATGATGTTGCCGTCGGTGTGCTTGATCACATAGAACCCTAGTTCCCGCTCTCCGGCGATCAGCCGCTTGAGGTAGGGCGCCACCAGCTGCCGGAACATGGGAGGACTGAGAAAGGGGCCGTTGTTAAAGCAGTAATCGGCGCAGAGGGCAAAGCCATCCAGCCCGCCGTGTTCGCGCAGGGCTGTGGCCCTCTCCAGCATCGCGTCCACCCGCCGATCCGCCTCCGCCTTGGCCTCCTCCGGCTGGCCGTACGCCCAGGCCGCCCACTCTTCCATCTCCTCGCCGTTGGGGATCGAGTAGGTGGCGTCGCCGTGCATCATGATAAAGTAGCGATCACCCGAGCGTTCGCGGATGAGGTCGATCAAGCGGAACGTCTCGTCGATGGTGCCCGGGTTCGGATGGATAAAGATGGCGTCGTGCTCGTAGGTCTCGGCGGTGCGAATGTAGATGTCGGCCATCTCCGAGCGATGGAGGCGCCGCTCAGCCTCAGACATCTGGTCCCACTGGGCATAGTGGCGGTGGGACGGGTGCACCTTGCCAAAGGCCTCCATGGTGAGAAAGAAGACCAGCTCAAAGTGCGGCACGCGGCCCTCGATGGGCCGGCGTTCGAGCGCGGCGATGAACCGCTCTCGGGGGGTGCGTGGCGGGGTTGTCATCTTGGCGTACTCCCAACTGAGATGTGATCGGTAAAGCCCGTCTCGGGCCGCATCGCGCAGCCGCTGCGACGGGACACTATCCGTACAGGAAGCAGGCCACCTCGGTAGAAGAGCCCTCAACCGGGAACAGTGGCGGCTGGGTCTCCAGGCAGCGGTCCATACAGTGCGGGCAGCGCATCTGAAAGCGGCAGCCCTTGACCCGGCGCCGGCCGATGTCCTCCGGCGGCAGGGCGATGTCGGTGTTCCAGCGCCTGTTTGGATTCGGCGCCGGGATCGAGGCAATCAGCTCGCGAACGTACGGGTGCCGCGGGTTCTCGATGATCTCCACGGTATGCCCCCGTTCCGCCGTGATGCCCTGGAACAGGATCATCATCTCGTCGCCGATCTGATAGGCCGTCGAGAGATCGTGGGTGATGTACAGGAACGACATGCCGTGCTCGTCGCGCAGCCGTAACATGATATCCAGAATCATCGCCCGAAGCGAAGCGTCCACCGCCGACACCGGCTCGTCGGCCACGATGAGGCGCGGGCGCAGCATGTAGGCGCGGGCCACCATGATGCGCTGCCGCTGACCGCCGCTCAGCTGGTGCGGGTGCTTTTCCAGGATCTCGTCGCCGCGCAGACCCACGACGTTCAGCGCCTCCTCGATGGCGTCGCGCGCCTCGCTGCGCGAGCGGGCCAGACCGAGGTGCCGCATGGCCACGTCAAAGATGTGCTGGACCCGGTAGAAGGGATTATACACCTCGTACGGATCCTGAAAGATGGCCTGCACCTCCTTCCGGTAGGCTAGGCGCTGGGTGCGGTTCATCGCGTCGGTGTCCTGCCCCTTGTACAGGATCTTGCCGGTACTAAGCGGCAGAAAGCCGAGGATCACGTTGGCCAGGGTAGTCTTCCCGCTGCCGCTCTCGCCGGCGATCGTCGTGATCCGTGCCGGCGCCTCCTGGATCTCGAGGCTGAAGCGATCCAGCGCCACCAGGGGCGGGCTGGATTCGAGAAAGCCGCCCCCGAACACTTTGGTGGCGTCCTGAATCTGCAGTAAGGGAGTAGTCATCGCTAGGTCGCTTTCTCTTGAGACGCCAAGCAGGCGACATAGTGGTCTTCCGCCACCTCGATGAGCTGCGGCCGCTCCGACCGGCACTCGGCGTCGCAGTCGCGACAGCGGTACTGAAAGATGCAGCCGGGCGGGGGATTGCGCAGATCGTGGGTGAGTCCCTCGGTCACCCGCAGGGGCTTGCGCTCCTCGATGGACGGGATCGACTCGATGAGCAGTCGCGTGTAGGGGTGGCAGGGACGGTCAAAGATTGCATCGACGGGCGCCACCTCCACGAGGTTGCCGGCGTACATCACCGCCACGCGATCCACCATCTGGGCCTGCAAACCCATGTCGTGGCCGATCATCAGCATCGAGACGCCCAGGCGGCTGGTGACGTCCAGCAGGGTCTGGGCCACGACACGCTGCACCACCACGTCCAGTGCGCTGGTGGGCTCGTCGGCGATGATCACTTGCGGGTTCAGGGCGATGGCCATGGCGATGCACACGCGCTGCTTCATCCCGCCGCTGAGCTCGTGGGGGTACATGTTGTAGACGCGCTCCGGGAGCCCGACGTCATCGAGAAGATCGAGGATGCGCCGGCGAAGGGCCGTGGGATCCATCGACTCGTGGGCCGTGATCGCGTCACCGATCTGCTCTTTGATCTTGGTCACCGGGTTCAGGGAGTTCATGGCGCCCTGGGGGATCAAGGCCAGTTCGCACCAACGGATCTGCCGGAGTTGCTGCTCGCTCAGGCTCACGATGTCGCGGCCGTTGATGCGCACCTGCCCGCTGACGATCTTGCCCGGCGACTGCACCATGCGCAGGATGGCCATGGCGACCGTGGTCTTGCCGCATCCCGATTCGCCCACCAGGCCAAGGATCTCACCCTCCCGCAAAAAGAAGGACACGTCGTTGGCGGCGATCACCGCGCCGCGGTCGGTGGCATAGTGGACGCTGAGCCGGTCGACCTCCAGCACCTTGGGGCTCTCGCCGTTAGGGGGTCTCATGCTTTCACTCCTCGCAGCCGGGGGTTGGCGATCTCGTCCAGGCCCATGGTGATCAGGAAAAAGCCGGTAAAGATGACCATCAGGATCACGATGGGCGGCAGCCACCACCAGATCATGCCCCGCAACAGGGCGGACGCCCCACTGGCATAGTTGATGATCATCCCCAGGGACGGGACCCGGGTGGGCCCGAGGCCGAGCACCTCCAAGCCTGTGGCGCCCAGGATGGCTCCGGAGATGCCGCCGGTAAAGGAGGCGGCCAGCCACGGGAGCATGTTGGGCAGCATCTCCACCAACATGATCTCTAGCGGTGGCGCACCGGAGAGGACCGCCATCCGCACATAACCCCGCTCGCGAAGGGACAGGATTTGGGCGCGCACGACCCGCGTCGGATTGGGCCAGGAGAACAGGGCCAGGATGAGGGCCATCACCGTAGTGTCGGTCATCTTGACGTACGAGGCGATGACTACCAGGACGGCCAACGACGGGATGGTGACCACCGAGTCGCTGATGGTGCGGATGACATTGTCCACCTTGCCGCCGAGGTAGCCGGCCAGCGAGCCGAGGAGCAGCCCTACGCTGAGGCCGATGCTCGACGCGATGAACCCCACCTTGAGCGAAGAGGGCGTGCCGACGATCAGCTGAGCCAGCATGTCGCGGCCCATGCTCTCGGTGCCCAGCGGGTGCGCTGGCTGGCCCCCCTCTACCCAGGAGGGGGGCAGGTTCCGCGGCGAGGAGGCCACATACGCGAGGCTCGTATCCCAGAAGAGGGGCCCCAGGAGGCCGATGAGGACGACGACCAGGATCATCGATCCACCGACGACCAGCTTGGCGTTCAGCCAGGCGAGATTCCACCGGGATCGTCGAGCAGCCGAAAGAAGGGGTTGCGGTGGTGCCGGGCTCTGCGCGATGCTCATCAGTGTCTATCCTTTGCCATGATCTTGCGCATCATGCCTTGGCCGTGCGGAAGGTGATCCGCGGGTCGATCAGCGGGTATAGGAGATCGAGCAGAAAGACGGCCGTCGTGGTAATGAGGATCATGAGATTGCAGATGGTCTGCATCACCGCATAGTCCTGGGTGATGATGGCCTGATAGAGGGTATAGCCGGTACCGGGATAGGCAAAGATGTACTCGACGAGGGTCGAGCCGCTGACGAGCCCCGCCAGGCCCATCGCCAGAGAGGTGACGGCGGGTAGGATGGCGTTGCGGACGCCATAGCGGTAGAACATGCGCCCCGGATGCAGCCCCTTGGCTTGGGCGAGGAGGAAATAGTCCTCGTTGTTGACCCCCACCATCAAGCCCCGCATCCCAGCGCCCATCCGCCCATCGAGGTGAGCACGATGGAGAACACCGGCAGGATGCTGTGTCGGATCACGCTCCGGATGAACGGCATGTTCCAGCCGGGGGTCACCTGCCGGTCGTACCCACCCGTTGCGGGCAGCCAGTGCAACTCAAAGGCCACCAGGTAGATCATCAAGATCCCGAACATGAAATAGGGAATCGAGGTGAAGGTGAGGCTGCCGGGCAGGATCGTTTGGAGCCACCGGGGCGTCTTGCGCCAGCCCATCAGCGCACCGATGGTGATGCCCAGAGAGAACGACAGCACCGTGGCCACGGATAGCAGGCCGAGCGACCAGGGCAGGGCCGGCCGGACGATCTCCCAGGCCGTCGTCGGGAAGCGCGCCAGAGAGTAGCCAAAGTCGAGCCGGACGAGGTTCGCCAGGTAGCGGCCATACTGGACGTACAGCGGGTCGTTCAGACCAAAGGCTTCCTTCCAGGATTCGATGATCTCCTGGGCGTTTTCCACGATGCCTTCGGACTGCATCAGGCGAACGACCTGCGCCGTGATGGGATCGCCCGGAGCGAGTCGCGGGATGAGAAAGACCACCGTCGAGCCGATCCAGATAGTGATGATCCACATCATAAAGCGGGACAGAAGGTACTTCTTTGTCAAGCCACGCATATGATCCCTCTCAAGGACAAGGCCGGTGAGGGGGGCGGCCCTGGATAACGTCCAGGGCCGCCCCATGCTCACGCTGCACGATAGACGGGCTACGCCGGATACGGACTACTCGACCGGCTCGATCTCGGTGAGGATCTCGATCAGCGCCGTCCACCAGATGCACGGGACCTGGTAGTAGTTGTCGTTGGTCGGCCAGTTCGTCCAGTAGGTCGTGTTGAACGGAACCAGCTTCTTGGCCAATGCCGTGGGGATCACGGGCAGCTCGTCGTAGTAGATCGCGAGCGCCTCCTCGGTCAGCTCCATGAGGCGTGGGTCATCCCAGAAGAGGGTGCCCATCTCGGTCACGATTTCGGTAAAGCGCTCGTTGTACCAGCGGTAGGCGTTCTCGCCCAACTCGGGTCGCGCGTCGATGGGCGCCGGGTCTCCGGCCAGGGTGAGCAGAGAGGAGTACGGCTCCATGATGGACCCACAGGTCTGCCAGCCGCTCTGAGCCTCAAAGCGCCCAAAGTTAAAGTTGTCGCCCCAAGTGTCGCCGGTCAGCTTGACCTTCACGCCGTTGATGCCAAAGCGCTGGAGTTGTTCGACGTACACGTCGGCGATCTTTTCCAGCTCCGAGAACGCCTCGTGCACCTCGATCTCCAGGCCTAGCTCGTTGCCATCCTTGGTCCAGTAGTCTCCGGTCTTGGTGTACCCCTTGGCGATGAGGATCTCCTCTGCCTTGGCGGT
>JAAZBQ010000431.1 GCA_012513725.1 Chloroflexota bacterium | reverse complement strand
TCGCCGCTCAGCCGGCGGGTGGCGTTCGCCTTGCCGGGCAGGGCGGCCAGGAGCCGCTCCTCGAGGTCGTCGGGCAGGCGCTTGGCCATCGCAGCGGCGCGCTCGGCGGCCAGGTCGGGGTTGGCGGCCTCCCAGGCGGCGCAGGTCTTTTGCCAGGCCAGGTACTCTTCCTGCACCTCGGCCTTGCGCCGGGCGAACAGATCGCGGACCTCGTCGGGGACCAGGAAGGTCGGTTCCAGCGGCCAGCCGAGGTTCTCCTTGGTGGCCTGGACCTCCTCGGCGCCGAGGGGCGCGCCGTGGGACTCGGCGGTGTCCACGGCGTTCGGGGCGCCCTGGGCGATGTGCGTGCGCGCCACGATGAGGGAGGGGCGCTCGGTGTCGGCCTGGGCCTCCTCGATGGCCCGCGCGGTGGCCTCGCAGTCGTGGCCGTCGATGTAGAGCACCTGCCAGCCGTACGCCTCAAAGCGCTTGCCCCGATCCTCGGTAAAGGCCAGGTTCGTGGAGCCCTCGATCGAGATGCGGTTGTCGTCATAGAGGTAGATGAGGTTGCCGAGGCCCAGATGCCCGGCCAGGGAGGCCGCCTCGGAAGAGACGCCCTCCATCAGGTCGCCGTCGGAGACGATGGCATAGATATAGTGGTCGACGATCCGATGCTCGGGGGTGTTGTAGCGGGCGGCCGCCATCTTGGCGGCGATGCCCATCCCCACGCCGTTGGAAAAGCCCTGGCCCAGGGGACCCGTGGTGGTCTCCACGCCCGTGGTGAGGCCGTACTCGGGATGGCCCGGGGTCAACGAGTCGAACTGCCGGAAGCGCTGCAGCTCCTCGATGGGCAGGTCAAAGCCGGCCAGGTGCAGGAGCGAATAGAGCAGCATCGAGCCGTGCCCGGCGGAGAGGATGAACCGATCGCGGTTCGGCCACTCGGGATCGTCGGGGTTCACCCGCAGAAAGCGGGTCCAGAGGGTCAGCGCATAGTTCGCCGCGCCCATGGGCATGCCGGGATGGCCGGACTTGGCAGCCTCGACGCCGTCGACGGCCAGCATCTTGAGCGTGTTGACGGCCAGTTGTTCCACCTGGGGTTCTGCGATAGCCATAGGATGTACTCCTCTTCTAAAAGGGTTCGGGGCGCCCATCGGCGCCGGACGGTGTGCAGTCGGCCAACATGGCGCTGCAGATGACGAGCTGGTCGTGGCTGGGCTGAATCGTTTCGCCGGGCGGCACGAGGAGAAAGCGCTCCTCGTCCCAGCGGCCTTCCAGCAGATCGCGCAGGATGATGATGCTGCCGGCCAGGCGCTCGAATGCCCATCCGCGCCGGTCGGCCACCTCCTGGGCCCGCCCGCTATAGTCGGGCAGCGGCATGTCGGCCGTATCGATGTAGGCGGCCCGGCTATAGTGCGCCTTCCAGGCGCCCATCACCTCCATTAGGTAATCGGCGTTGTCCTGGCCATACTTGGCCACATACTCCTCGTACGTCTTGCTCACCTCGTCGTCATCGCCGGCGGAGCCCAGGCCCACGGCCTGAT
>JAAZBQ010000430.1 GCA_012513725.1 Chloroflexota bacterium | reverse complement strand
CCAGCACATCCCGGCGCATCACCTCGAACTCGGCGTCGGTGTAGAGGAAATCGCCACCCCGCGGGCGCACGATGACGTTCACCGGGATGCCGAGGCGCTCGCAGGCCAGGGCCATGGTCCCCGGCGAAGGGGTCGTGCCGCCCTCCAGGAGGTTGGCGCACAGCTCCACCCGGTCGGCGCCGCCAGCCTCGGCGGCCACGGCGGCGTCGACGGAATCGACGCACATCTCGAGAAGGACGGCGGGACGTTCGGGGGCAGGGGTCATGTCTGTGGCTCCGTCGCGTGCTGTGGGTGTCGGCAGGCGGGTCCATGGTAGCCGCACACACCGGGGCTCGCAAGCGAAGGGTTGGCCAACACACCGATTGACCGGCCGAACCCCGGGGCTATAATCAGCCCACGAAACGCGCGCGAAGAGGAGAAAAACGATCGTGGCCCAAGAGGTTCGTCTGCCCAAGCTGAGCCCCAGCATGCAGGAAGGCATCGTCGTCGAGTGGCTGGTGCGGGAGGGGGATACGGTGGAGGCCGGCCAGCCGCTGGTGCAGATCGAGTCCGACAAGGCGGTGCTCGACGTCGAATCGCCAACCGGCGGCCGCCTGGTCCGCGTGGCCCAGCCCAAGGGCAGCCGCGTGCCGGTCGGCGAGGTCCTCGCGCTCATCGAATAGCCCCTGGGTTCCGCGACGCCAGGATAGGAAGAAAGGATCGTCCCGCATGAAGGCACTGCTCAAGACCGAGCCGCAACAGGGCGCGACGCTCATGGACGTGCCTATCCCCGAGATCGGCCCCGACGACCTCCTGGTCAAGGTGCAGGCCGCGGCGATCTGCGGCACCGACAACCACATCTACGACTGGACCCCCTGGGCCCAGGAACGCCTGACCCTGCCGATGATCTTTGGCCACGAGTACTGCGGCGAGGTGGTGCAGGTCGGCGCCAACGTGCGCGGGTTTGTCGAAGGCGACATGGTGGCCGCCGAGACCCACATTCCCTGCCTGCAGTGCCACCAGTGCCGCACGGGCCGGCAGCACACCTGCGAGCAGATGAAGATCATCGGCGTCCACGTCGACGGCGCGTTCTCCGAGTACGCCCGTCTGCCGGTGGCCTGCGCCTGGAAGCTGGCGCCCGGCACCAACCCGGATCTCGGCGCCATCCTGGAGCCCATCGGCGTGGCGGCCAACGGCCTGTTCAAGGACCGCATCGACGGCGCCAGCCTGGCCGTCATCGGCTGCGGGCCGATCGGCATCTTTTGCGCCCAACTGGCGCTGGCGGCCGGCGCCCGCCGGGTGTTCGTCACCGACGTCAGCGAGTATCGCTTGGAGATGGCCCGGCGGATCGTGCCCGAGGCCACGGCGCTGAACCCCGCCCGCGACGACGTCCGCGCCGCGGTGGACGAGGCCACCTCCGGCCGCGGGCTGGACGTGGTGATCGAGCTGAGCGGCAGCGGCCCCGGCACCGCCCAGGCCTTTGACCTCCTGGCCAAGGGCGGGCGGGTCAGCCTCGTGGGATTGCCCTCCCAGCCGATCACCCTGGAGATGACCTCGGCCATCATCTACCGCGAGGCGGTGGTGTATGGCTCCACGGGCCGCCTGATGTGGGACACCTGGTATCGGGTGGAGGGGCTGCTGAAGGAGGGCAAGTTCGATCCCCTGCCAGTCATCACCCACCGCTTCCCGATGGAAGAGTACGCCCAGGCCCTGGAACTCACCATGTCGGGGAACGCCGGCAAGGTGATCCTCTACCCGTAGCGGGCTGCCCGACCGCGGGCCCAGCAGGGAGCGTGCGCGACATGCCCGGCATCGCCCTCATCGCCGACGACCTGACCGGCGCCATGGACAGCGGCTTGCAGTTCGGCAAGCGCGGCCTGCCCACCTTGGTGGCCATGTCGCCGGAGCGCCTGCCCGACGCCGAGGTGCTCGTGGTCGACACCGACACCCGCGAGGCCCGGGCGACGGAGGCCTACCGGCGGGTGGGTGAGGTGGCGCGGGCGCTGGCGGGGCGGCGGCTGTACAAAAAGGTCGATTCCACCATGCGGGGCAACGTGGGCTATGAGTGTCGCGCCCTCCTGGAGGCGCTCCGGCCCCGGGCCATCGTCGTGGCGCCTGCCTTTCCCCAGGGGGGCCGCACCACCCGCGACGGCATCCAGCGGGTGGATGGCAAGCCGCTGGAACTGACCCCCTTTGCCCACGATCCGCGCTGGCCGATGCGCCAGTCGCACCTGCCCACCCTCCTCCTGCAGCAGGCCGGCCGCGAGGTGGGGCACGTGCCGCTCCAGGAGGTGGAGCGGGGCCCCGAGGCCCTGGCCGCGGCGCTGGAGGCGCGCCCGGAGCCCCTGATCGTGGCCGACGCCCTGGAGGACGCCCACCTGGCGGCCATCGCCGGGGCGGTGGTGGCCCTGGGCGAGGGCTGGCTGCCCTGCGGCTCCGCCGGCCTCGCCGAGCAGTGGGCCGTGGCCCTGGGCCTGGGGGAGGGGCGTGGGGAGGCGCCGCCGGCCGATGACGCCGGCCCCGTCCTCGTGGTGGCGGGCAGCCGCAACGACGTGACGGTGGCGCAGCTGCAGCGGGCCCTGGCGGAGCGGGGATTGCCCTGCGTGGAGGTGGATCCCCACCAGTGGTGGGAGCCCTCCGGCCAGGTGCGCCGGCTGGCCGAGGAGTGCCTGGCACACCTGGGGCGTCGGCACGACGTGGTGCTGACGGCATCGCTCGCCCCGTTGGTGGCCGGGCGCGGCGGTGCGGTGGCCTCCCTGTTGGGCGGCGTCGTTGCCGAGGTCGTCGGGAGGGCGGCGCTGGGCGGGCTGTTCATCACCGGCGGCGACATCGCCGTGGCCACCTGCCGGGCGCTCGGGGTCCAGGCGCTGGCGATCGCCCACGAGGTGCAGGCCGGCGTCCCTGGGGGGCGGCTGGTCGGCGGCCGGGCGGACGGCCTGCGGGTGGTGACCAAGGCGGGCGGCTTTGGCGACGAGCGCGCCATCCTGGACGCATTGGACTATCTGCACGGGGCGTTACCCCCGCGCAGGTGACGAGTCGGAAGGGGCAGGCGAGTCGGCCGCCCCATAGATAGAGGAGACCTCACGTCATGATCAAGCTGGGTTGCATGTCCCTTTCGTACAAGGACGAGTTCGCCGCGGGAACCATCGACCTCGAGGGGTTCATCGAGCGCGCCTACCAGATGCGCCTCGACGGCATCGACATCCACACCCGGGCGCTGGCCTCGACGGAGCCCGAGTACCTGCGCAAGATCCGGGGCCTGGCGCTGCGGCGCGGGCTGGCCCTCTCCTACATCGGCGTGAGCAACGACTTTGGCAAGCCGCCCGAGGCCCTCGAGGCCGAGGTGGCCATGGCCAAGCGTTGGATCGACGTGGCCGCCTACATGGGCATCCCCCTGGTGCGCGTGTTCGCCGCCTGGATCCACGACGGCGAGGACCAGGAGCAGGTCTGGGCCCGCATGATCCCGGCCCTCCGGGAGGTGGCCGAGCACGGCGAACAGCAGGGCGTGTGGGTGGGCCTCCACAACCACAACCACGGTTGCGTGACGGCCACGGGCAAGGACGTCCGGCGGATCCTGAGCGAGGTCGACCACCCCTATTTCACCCACATCCTCGATACCGGCCAGTACGTCGGGTCGCCGGGGGCCAGCGGGTCCCGGGGCGTGGCGGATCCCGCGCTGGACTGCTATGGTTCGATGGCTGAGACGGCGCCGCTGGCCGTTCACGTGCGGGCCAAGGTCTATCGCATCCAGACGGGCGAAGAGGCGTGGCTGGACTATCCGCGCATCCTGGAGATCCTCAAGGGCGTGAACTATAACGGGTGGATGAGCATCGTCTACGAGGGGCAGGACGCCGAGGCCGAGGCGACCGCGGTGCCCAAGGCGGTCAAGTACCTGCGCCGCCTCATCCAGGAGAGTGGCCTGGGCGCGTGACGAACTTTACCACGGATGACACGGATAGACGGATGACACGGATAGAAGAGGGGATAAGACCGCATGACCGATGCCCTCGTCGATGCGGGGCTGGCAGACCGTGCGGTCGGGCTGGGTG
>JAAZBQ010000429.1 GCA_012513725.1 Chloroflexota bacterium | reverse complement strand
CCCACCAGCGACGCCTCGGAAAGGAGAAAGAGGGGCAGGAGCGACTCGTTGAACGGCACCGGCTCTTCCGGCGCGGCGTCCAGCACGTCCACCCGCACCGGCTGCTCGAACGAGGGGCTCAGGCGCTCCTCGATGGAGAGGCGCAGGAGGTTGCGCACCGCCGGCGCCTCGTGCCCCTGAAAGATCATCTCCACCTCGGGCCGCTCCCCGGGGGCCGCCACGCCGAGAACCAGCCCGACGCTGTTGGCGTCCTCGGCCATGGCGGCGACGACCTCCTCGCGCGAGGCTAGGACCCGGACGTTGCCCTCCAGCTCGGGCGCCTCAGGATCGACGTCGTCCAGCAGCGGCGCCCAGGCGGGATCCAGGCCCGACGGCATCGCCAGGTAGAGGTTAGGTTCCACCGAGGTTTCGGCCGGCACCGCAAAACGCATGATCAGGGCATAGACCAGCGCCAGGAACAGGATGACGACCACGAGATAGTTGCGATAGGCGACCAGCGCCTCTTTGCGCACCAACCAGACGAATCGCCTGATCATCACGCCAGCTCCCGGCCGGTGACCCGGATGAAAATGTCCTCCAGGCTGGCCTCCTGGGAGTGGATCGTCTCCACCTGGCGGTTCATGATCAACGCGTTCAGCCGGCGGGCGTTCTCCTCATCAACCAGCGAGAGGACCTCGCGCACTACCGACCCGTCGGTGCGGTACTCGACCTCGGCCAGCTGCTGGCCGTAGGCCAGCTTGAGCGCCCGGGGCGAATCCATGGCCGCGATGCGACCCTCATTGATGAACGCCACCCGATCGCAGAGGGTATCGGCCACGTGCATGTCGTGGGTGGTCAGAAACACCGTGACGCCGCCCTGGCGGATCTCCCGGATCAGATTCACGATGTGCCGGGACGATGCGGGATCCAGGCCGGCCACCGGCTCGTCGAGGAACAGGATGCGGGGGCGGTTGATGAGTGCCCGGGCCAGCACGAGGCGCTGCTGCATCCCCTTGGAGTAGGTACCGGCGCGCTGCTGGGCGGCGTCCTCGAGCCCCACGGTGCGCAGGAGGCTCATGGGGTCCTCGGTGGGCACGTCAAAGAGGGAGGCAAAGAAAGCCAGGTTCTCATAGCCCGTCAGCCGCATGTAGACGTTTGGCTGCTCGAACGACACGCCGATCAGGTTCCGCATGCGGGCCGGCCGCCGGCGGACGTCCATCCCGGCGATGGTCGCCTCTCCCCGCTGCAGGGGGATGACGCCGGTGAGGATCTTTTGCGTCGTGGACTTGCCGGCCCCGTTGGGCCCCAGGAAGCCGAATATCTCCCCCTCGGCGACGTCAAAGGTCACGCCCCCCACGGCATAGCGCGCATCGTGGGTATAGGAATGGTGCAGATCGCGAACGTGAATCACGCTAATCCCTCCTGGAGATGCCGTGGGCCAGGATGGCCAGCATCTCGTCGTACAGAGAAACCAGGCTCTCGTCAGTATAGGAGCCGCTCCGCTCACGCACTTGGTCGGCCAGCGCAAAGGTCATGGACATGATCAGCCGGGCTACCAGGGGCACGTCGATGGCGGGTTCGATCTCGCCGGCGGCGATGCCGCGCTCCAGCATCTCCTCGATGACCCGATATCCCTGGGGAGCGAACTCGCCGAGTATTTCGGCGCGGAGGTCGCCGTCGCGCATCAGGCTGTCGGCGATGGCCGACAGGCGCGGATGATCCCGGGCCATCTGCAGGCCGGCGGCCAGAAAGGCGCGCATGGTGCTTAAGAAGCCCCGATCGGCCACGCTGCCGTCGCGCAGGCCAGCGGCGTAGGCCAGCTTCTGTTCCAGCCCCAACTGCAACACATAGCGATAAAGGTCCTTCTTGTCGGCAAAGTACTGGTACAGGCTGCCCTTGGGGATGCCGGCGCGCTGCACGATGCGGCCCACGCTCGCCCGGTGGTACGCGTGATCGGCAAACTCGTCCACCGCGGCGTCGAGGATCCGCTGGCGCTTGTCCTCGGGGAGATTGTCAAAGGTACTCGTCGGCAACACGCGCTCCTTCCCTATGCGACACACGGATGTGACCGAGCGGTCATATGACCGCTCGGTCACATTATGGGAGATATTGGTGGGCCGTCAACT
>JAAZBQ010000049.1 GCA_012513725.1 Chloroflexota bacterium | reverse complement strand
GGGCCCATGCCAAAGGCGAACCCCGAGTAGACGTCGGGGTCGTACCCGCCGTTGCGCAGCACGTTGGGGTGCACCATGCCGCAACCGAGGATCTCCAGCCATCCAGTGTACTTGCACAGCGCGCAGCCGGCGCCGGCGCACAGGATGCAGTCCATGTCCGCCTCGGCGCTGGGCTCGGTGAACGGAAAGTACGAGGCGCGGAAGCGCAGCCGGCGCTCGGGGCCGAACATCTGCTTGGCAAAGCGCTCCAGCACGCCCTTGAGGTCGGCCATGGTGACGTGTTTGCCCACCATCAACCCTTCCACCTGGTAGAACATGAACTCGGCCCGGGATGTCACCTGCTCATAGCGGTAGCACCTGCCCGGCAGGATCACGCGGATGTCGTTCGGGTAGTACTGGCGCATGGCGTGGATCTGCCCCGGGGAGGTGTGCGTGCGCAAGAGCACCCCTGGGGTGGTGGTGTGAAAGGTATCCTGCATGTCGCGGGCTGGGTGGTGGGGGGGAAAGTTCAGTAGCTGAAAGTTCGTCAGGTCGTCCTCCACCTCGCGGCTGCGCAGGATGCTGAACCCCATCCGGCCAAAGATGTCATAGATCTCGCGCAGTCGCTGGGTGATGACGTGGGTATAGCCGACGGTCTGCGGCCGGCCGGGCAGGCGCACGTCGATGGCGCCGGCGGCCAGCTCGCGCTCGAGGGCCTCCTGGCGGAGCGCCTCGGCCCGCGTCTCGTAGGCCGCTTCCAGCGCCACCTTGGTCTCGTTGGCTGCCTGGCCGGCCAGGGGCCGCTCCTCGGCGGGCAGTTGGCCGATGCCCCGCAGCGTCTGGGTCAGCACGCCGCGCCGGCCCAGGTAGGTGTGATGCCACTCCTCGAGGGCCTCGACGGTGTGGATGGCCTCCAGTTCGGCCTCCGCCCGTTGACGCGCCTCCTGTAGTGCTTCCAGCATGCCCATCTCCTTCTCCACCGGTCGCCTGGCCGGTCCCTCATACGCAAAAACGCCGCCACTCTGTCAGGGACAAAGTCGCGGCGCGCACTCTGCGGTACCACCCTTATTGGCTCCCGGAGGAGCCCGCTCATCATCGGTGGCCGCGCCGACACTGCGCGCGGCATACCGATCGCCCTGCTAACGGGGGGCTCCCGGAGCGGCCTACGCGTCCCGTCCGCCCGTGGGGCGGGGGAGTTCAGCCGTCGGCTCCGGAGCGAACTTCTGCGGCGTTCTTCCCGAGAGGACTCTCAGTCGCTGATCCTCTCTCCCTGTGGGCGCCCGGCCGCGTACTCTCTCCTTCACAGCCTGTGGGTTCTTGTTCTCAATTGTGCCCGTCAGTATACGGCCTGCTGGGGGCAGTGTCAAGCGCGAGGGCGGGGGCGACCAAAACCACTCCGCCTTGACACCCCAGCGCATGCCGGGTATACTAGTGACGAGATATGGAAAGGCGATGGCGCACTCGTGTGCCTTTGCTTGCGGTGCACAGCGCGGTGTACCTGTTGCTACCACTCGGTGTAGAGCGCCAGCAACGTCCTCGCACGCTTTTTCCCACTGCGACGAGTTGAGCACGTCAGTCCTGACAGGCACCTGACATTCGAGGACGGATGTTGTGCCTGGCTGGCAAATGCCCTTGGTTGTCGACGCAACCCGATTGCTGCCCCCATTCCCTGGCAGCAGCGCGGTTGTCGCAGCAGCCGAATACGCCCCGACTGGGGACCTGGTGTTTGTCCGTGTGAGGAGGATGAACAGACCAGGTCCTTTTATATTCCCTTCGATCAGTAACCCATCCCACCGTACGGTGCCAATTCCACGAGAGCCGCCTCCTGCCGGGGTCGGCCTTCGACAAGGGGGACTTATGCCATTTGTTCGGATATCGAACCTCTACAAGATATACGGCCCCAACCCGCAGCAGGCTGTCCATGCTCTGCAGGAGGGCCAGACCAAGGAGGAGATCCTGAACCGCACGCACCACACGGTCGCGCTTCAGGACGTCTCCGTGGACGTCGAGCGCGGAGAGACCTTTGTGGTCATGGGCCTCTCGGGCAGCGGCAAATCCACCCTGGTGCGTTGCCTGAACCGCCTGATTGAGCCTACTGCGGGCGAGATCACTGTGGATGGTGAGGACGTCCTGCAGATGGATGAAGCCCAGCTGCGCGACTTGCGCCGGCACCGGATGTCCATGGTGTTCCAGCACTTTGGCCTCCTGCCACACCGTTCGGTATTGGATAACGTCGCCTATGGTCTCTGGGTACAGGGGGTGGGCGCCGCCGAGCGGGAGGAGCAGGCCCTCAAATGGCTGGATATCGTGGGCCTGCAGGGGTACGAGAACTATCGCCCCACCGAGCTCTCCGGCGGCATGCAGCAGCGGGTGGGCCTGGCCCGGGCGCTGTGCACCGATCCCGAGATCCTGCTGATGGACGAGGCCTTTAGCGCCCTGGATCCCCTCATTCGGCGCGAGATGCAGGATGAGTTGATCGATCTGCAGGGTAAGCTGCAAAAGACCATCGTGTTCATCACCCACGACCTGGACGAGGCCCTGCGACTGGGCGACCGCATCGCCATCCTGAAGGACGGCAAGGTCGTGCAGATCGGTACGCCGGAACAGATCCTCATCGAGCCGGCCGACGACTATGTCGCCGACTTTACCGCCGATGTGAACCTCGTGCCGGTGCTCACCGCTCGAAGCGTCATGATCCGGCCCCGCGCCGTGGTATCACCGCGTAGCGGGCCGCGGGTGGCGCTGCGACGCATGGAGCGCGAGGGAATCCCGGACATGTTCATCGTCGATCGGAACAACCACCTACAGGGCCTGGTGACGATGGGGGACGCCATCGAGGCCGCCCGGCGCGGCGAGACGCTCCTCGAGAACCTTGCGTACCGGGATGTGCCCCGCGTCACCCTCGACACCGTGATGGATGAGTTACTGCCGCTGGCGGCTGCCAGCGAATGGCCCATCGCGGTGGTGGATGAAGAGGATCGCCTGCTGGGGATCATCCCCCGCACCGTGATGCTCTCCACCCTGGCCGGCAAGTTGCGCACCAACGGCAACCAGGCGGTTGATCCGCAGACGGTGCCCGAGTCGGCCGTTTCTTTGTCCCAGTAGCACCTAGTGGTTTCACCGTTGCACAACGGAGGTAAAGGATGTTTAGCAAAAAGAGCACAGTGATCCTGTCTGTGGTGTTGGCTCTGGGCCTGCTCCTCAGCGCCTGCACACCGGCCAATGGGGCTGATCCCAACGGTCAACCGACCAAGGAGACGGTCACAATCGCCGACACGGCGTTCCAGACGCTGTGGATCAACAACGAGATCGCCAAGTTCGCCATCGAAACGGGCTACGAGTACCCCGTGAACATCGTGGACATGAACACTGCCGTCATGTGGCAGAGCATCATGAACGGCCAGGTCG
>JAAZBQ010000428.1 GCA_012513725.1 Chloroflexota bacterium | reverse complement strand
TGAGTGGCTGGCAGGGCCAGGTGCGCCTGGAGGCCCCGGAGCACGGCACCCTGGAGGACGTCGATGGCCAGCCCCTGGCGCCCGGTCGCCTCGCGCTGGATCCCCACGGGCGCGCCGAGTTCGCCTACCGCCCGCCCGACTATCTGGATGTGGTGAGTTCCACCGTCGAGGGTGCGGTGGCGTGGCCGGCCGACCTGGACGCCCGGGGCGTGCTGGATGAGCTGCGGCTGGTGCTCGTCGAGGGAGGCTCGGAAGGACAGGCCGTGAGCGTGGAGATGCCGGTGGTGCGGCCGCCGGTGGTGCTCGTCCACGGTCTGGATGGCGAGCCCGCCGCCCTGGGCCTGCTGGAAGGCTACCTCAGCGAGGTGGGCTATGACGTCGACGTGGGGGACTATGTCCGCGAGCCGGGCGACGAGGCCGGGGCGACTCCAGCGCTGGCCGCGCTGCTCCGCCAGCGGGTCGGCAGCCAGGTCGCGGGGTATGCTCGGGAGGGGATCAAGCTGGGCCGGGTGGACATCGTCGCCCATAGCACCGGCGGGCTCGTGGCCCGCCACTATGTCCAGGATGCAGAGCGCTATCGGGGCGATGTGCGCAAGCTGATCATGCTGGGGACCCCCAACCACGGGGTCGGCCTCCATGACCGCCCGCTCTCCGCCGTCCTCTCGTGGTGGCAGGGGCGGGTCGGCGCCGCGCGGGAGGACCTTCATCCCACGAGCACCCTGCTCCGCATGCTGAACGCCGGGGAGGACGAGGGGCGGCACCTCGTGCCCGACATCGAGTATGCCGTCCTGGCCGGACGCATGCCGGCGGAGGAGTTCATCGATCCGCATCTCCCCGGCGACCCCGCCTGGGCCTACGTGGCGACGGACGGCGTGGTGACCGTGTCGTCGGCGCGCCTGAACGGGGCGCCGCTCTACCTCATCGATGGGGCGTGCCACTGTGCGGAGCTGAACCAACTCTCGCCGGTCCCTCGCCCAGAGCCGGGCATCGCCGCGTTTCGCGGGGCGTGGGAACGCGTGGGGGGCCTCCTGGGCGCGCCCATCCCCCAGCCCCCCCTGGATGACGAGCGCATCCTGGTCCTCGCCGGCGAGGGGTGCACCCTGGCGGATGGCGAGGGGGTTCGGACGCTCGAGGAACCCTGGCCGATCGAGGTGCCGGCCTGGTCGACGCTGCGCACCACCGGGCGCGCGCTGCTGGCCCTGACCTCCGGCGGAACGACGTGGGCGCTGGTGAGCCTAGCGCCGGATACGGAGATCCTGTTCGATGCTCCCGGCCGCGACCTCGTCCGCTCGTTGCTGACCCGCGGCGGGGCCCGCTTTCAACACGTGGGCCGCGGGGCCCTCGCCAACCGCTTCTCGGTGCTCGTCGGCGAGGCGCCCGGGTCCCAGGACCTGTTCCGGCCCCTGGCGCGGGTCTGGGACCTGGAGGGAGACCTGGTCGTGGAGGCCCACGAGCGCCCGCGGGCGTACGCGCTCTCCGGCCGCGTCGTGGCCGAGACCCAGAAGGCCGACGACGTGGCCGTCGGGCGCCTGCTCGGCACCGGCGACGTGGTAGAGGTCGGCGCCGGCGCGGTGACTCCAGCCGAAGCAGGGGACGCCTGGTGGGCGGACGGCTTTTACCGCCCCCCGCCCTCCGAGGCGGTGCGCCAGCTGCGCCGGGTGGGCAATGTGGCACTCGGCGTGATGGTGCTCGGCCTGGTGGCGCTGGGTGTCGGGTGGGCCGACCACGGACGGTACGAGCCGGCCCTCGAGGATCTGCGCCGCGAGGGTGAGTCGCTCCGCATGAGCCTGTCCGATGGCGCGGTGCGCCGGCTCGACCTCCAAACCCTCACGACCCAGGACTATGGCGGGCGCTGGTGGTCGTACGAGCCCCTGACCGACGCCTGGTTCGTCTCGGTGGCCGACGAGTGGCTTTCCGCGACGCCACCGCGCTACTCGAGTCGCAGACCCTGGGTGATCGTTGGCTCGCTCCTGGCGGTGGTGGGGGGCGTCGTCGCCGTGGCCACGCTCCTGATGCAGTAGGTCGCTTCCGCAGCGCTTGTGTCGCGCCGATGGCGGTTGCTATAATGGCGCTGGAGGCATGGCGGGCCCGAGAACCCCTAAAGGTGCCTCCGTCCTCACTGGGTCAGGTAGCGCACGTTGGTAGACGAGGTGACCGACCATGGCGGAGAACGACGCAAGATGGGGAAGGCCTCTGACCGATCCGGGCGGCGAGTCCGAGTGGGAGCACTTGGGAGAGACGGTCTCGCAAGAGATCAAGTTCCACGCACACGTGCACTATCTGCGGCAGTACCTGACGGGGCGTGAGCGGGTGGTAGAGATCGGCGCTGGTCGCGGGCGCTTTACCGCAGAGCTGGCCGCGCTGTGCGGCTCGTTGGTGGTGGCCGATATCTCGCCCACCAAGCTGCAACTGAACCAGCGGAGCGCCCAGTCGATGGGCTACGCCCAGCGAATCGAGGACTGGGTCGAGTGCGACGTCGCCGACCTGCGCTGCTTTCAGGATGCGGAGTTCGACGCCGTGGTGTGCTACGGCGGCCCCCTGAGCTACGTCACCGACCGCCGCGACAAGGCGCTTGCCGAGATGCTGCGCATCACCAAGCCCGGCGGGCGACTCTTTCTCAGCGTCATGAGCCTGTGGGGCGAGATTCATTCCCACTTTGCCGAACTGATCACCCGCGACATCCGCCTGGTACAGGAAATCGCCGAGACCGGTGACATCGGCCCGGAAGCCGTGGCGTTGGCCTCCAGCATGTACCACGCCTACCGTTCCGATGAACTGGTGCGCTTTTTGGAGGGGGCCGGCCTCGTGGTCGAGACACTGTCGGCCAGCGACTGCCTGTCCTCCACGTGGGGCAGCCTGCTGGGCAACTGGC
>JAAZBQ010000427.1 GCA_012513725.1 Chloroflexota bacterium | reverse complement strand
CCTCAGTCGGGATGATGGCCATCGTGGTCCAGGAGACCGTGGGCGATGGCATAGTGAACGATATCCACCCGCCGACGAAGGCGCAGCCTGTCGCTGAGGTTGTGGCGATGGTACTCTACCGTGCGCAGGCTGATGAACAAGCGCTCCGCGATCTGGGCGCTCGTGTATCCCTCTGCAATGAGCTGCAGCACCTCGACCTGCCGAGGGGTGAGGCCAACAGCCTCGTGACCCCCGCCGGGGGGCGTCTCCATGGGGTTATCGCGCAGCCACTTGAGGACCATGGCGGGATCCAAAAACATCCCGCCCTGGGCGACGGTGTGGATGGCGTTCATCAGGTCGGTCGCGGAGGCGCGCTTCTGGAGAAAGCCCGAGGCGCCGGCCTCGAGGGCGTGCCGTGCCAGGGCCCTGTCGGTCTCTCCGGTGACGATGAGCACCCGCATGCGGGGGTGGCGCTCGGTCAGGCGACGGGTGGCCTCGATCCCCCCGCAGCCCGGGATGCGAATGGCCATCAGTACCACGTCGGGCCGCAGCGCGTCTGCCAGCTCCAGCGCCTCCTCCCCGGTCTCCGCCTCTCCGGCAACCTCGAGACCGGGCTCGGCCTCCAGCAGGCGCGAGACGCCCGCACGAAAGAGCGTGTGCTCGTCGACGAGGAGAATCCGCGAGGTCATGCGATGCCTCCACGATGTCCGACGCTGCCGAGCACTGATGACAAAGCAGTGGCCCGGCATTCTGCGATGCATGGGATCACTATCTACCGCGGTAAGCGATACGACGGGGCACGAACGGGCAGAGCAGCAACGCGCTTGGGGACGGGCGCCGAGCAGAGTGGGACTTTGGGAGGCGAAGCGCCTACTGCCCCGAGCAGGCGCCGCCAGTGTACGCGACTGCTGCACCGGCTGCAAGCGTTATGGGGATCTGAGGGGCGGGGTCCTCGGAGGCGAGAGCCGCCTCCGAGGACCGTGTGCGTGCGCGACGGTCTACGCCCCGTGGTGGTACACTTCCCACCCGAGGTACTTGTCGAACGCCTCCTCCAGCGCGTCGGCCACCAGGCCGGGGTTCACCGCCACGTGGTGCTCGAACCCGTTCTCGCAGATGTAAGCCAGGAGGTTCTGGAACTCGGGCACCTGGATAACGCCGTACCCGCCGAACGTGTCCACCTCTTCGTCGGTGATCACGGCCTCGCCGAGGTAGGCGCGGATGGTGCCGTACTCGTCATCCGTCGAGACCCGGCAGTAGGTCAGCGGGGTCGGCTCGATGCGCCCTGCCAGCGTGCCGTAGGTGTTCTCTACGCCAACGTCGCCGGCGATGATCGCCTGATAGTCCATCGTCGCCTTGCGGCCAAAGATGGATTGCGGCAGGTTCGAGCAGTGGAACACGACGGCCTTGTTCGGGTCGTCGCCAAAGTTGTTGTTCCAGTCCAGCAGCGCCGAGGGCCGGCCGGAGGCCAGGGCCATGGCGTACATGCCGATCAGGCCGGTGATATCGGTCTCGCAGGCCGAAGGCTTGAGCTGGTCGGAGAGCATGGACATCACGGTGCAGGGCACCACGCCATAGTACTCCTCCATCGCGGTCCAGCACTGCACGGCGGTGCCGTCCAGCTCGTGGTCCTCGATGAACCGGTCAAAGACGACGGCCATCTTGGCCATCTTGACCAGCGCCTCGGAGGGGACGCCCTCGGTGGAGAGGTACCCTTGGATGGCCGCGAGCTTTTCCTGAACCGCCGCGTCGTCGTCGCCCAGGCGGTTGGCCATCCCAAAGATCTCCGAGAGGTCCACCGACTCCACCGAGATGCCGGCGTTCTCCAGCAGCTTTTCCGAGTAGCGCACGGTGATGAACGCCGCCGGGCGCGCGCCGATCTGCCCGAACCGTGCGTGGCGCAGCCCGTTCACCACCCGGCAGATCGCCGCAAAGCGCTCCAGGTCCTCGCGAAAGGAATCGGACTCGGGATCCACCGTGAGCAGGCGGGTGAGCGAGTAGGGGATGCCGTACTGGGTGAGGTTGTTGCAGGCCGACATCTTGCCGCAGAACGAGTCGCGCCGGGTGGCCACCGACATCTTGTCCAGCTCATCGGGGAAGGCCTGGATCAGGACGGGAACGTTCAGGTCGGCCAGGCGGATGGCATCGGCGATGCCGCGCTCCTCGCCAAAGTTCGGCAAGGTCACCAGGATGCCGTCGATGTCGTCGGCGTGGGCCTTGAAGAGCGCCGCGCACTTTTTCGAGTCCTCGTAGGTAACCACCGAGCCGTACTGGGTGTCCTCCGGGGTGAGGCATACGGCCCCATAGCCCTGGTCCTCGAGGACCTTGAGGATGGTCTTGCGCCCGCTCTCGGCGAGTTCGGCAGGAAAGAAGCCGCGGTTGCCGACGATCACTCCAAACGTGGTCATGGTATCCTCCTCGACATCTGAAAGGTTTCCGCATGGTGGAGCATCCGGCGCTATTATGACCAGCGGGCGGCGATCTGTCCAGCCACAGCCGCCATACCACGGCACCCATTTGGAGTGCGGCTGCTTGCTGCCGCTTTGTCCTGTGCCACTCTCGGTGGCGCCGTCGCGCACACTACGGGCCGATGCCGTGAGAAGTGAATCCCGCGTCAGCAGATCCCATGTGGCAAGGACGTGCACCAGGCAGGCAAAGACGGTCACTCCCTCGGAAGCCTCGGGACAGGCAAGAGTGGCCGAAACCAAAGCGGCAGCGAGCAGCCGCACTCCAGATGGGACGGCGCCTCAAGGGCTCTCTCCTCCGCCCGGTGTATAATGGGAGGACAGCACACACACGGGGAGGGCGCGCAATGGACGAGTGGATCACGATCGGCGGGGAGATCGGCAGGCGGCGGATCGACGTCGTCACCCGGCCCGGGTTCCCGGGGTGGAACGAGGTCTCCCGGGCGGAGATGCTCCTGGCCAAGTATGCCGAGATCGAGGAGGGCGAGCGGGTGCTCGTGCAGCCCGGTGGCCACGGCGCGCTGGGGGTGTGGCTCGCCGAAGAGACCTCGGCCGGCGAGGTCATTCTGGGCGAAACGAACGCCGTGGCCGCCGAGGCGACGGATGCCACCTGCCGCCAGAACCGCTGCGGCGAGCGGGTGCGGGTGCACGTCGGCCTGCCCGCCGACGCCGGCCCCGACCTGGACGTTGCCCTACTCCGGGCGCCCAAGGGCCGCGACCTCGCACGGCTCCTCTTCCTGGAGGCCCTCCACGCCCTGCGCCCCGGCGGGCGCATGTACCTCGCGGGCGCCAACCGCGAGGGAATCAAGAGCCTGGACAAGGACGCCACTGCGCTCTTTGGCCCGGG
>JAAZBQ010000426.1 GCA_012513725.1 Chloroflexota bacterium | reverse complement strand
GTGGTCGACTCGCAGGCCACCGCCGACGACCTGGTGGCCGCCTACGGCACGCCCCGGGGAAAGATCCGGTTGGCCTACCCGGCGGGGGCCGAAGGGATGGCGCCGGAGGCAGATCCAGTTCGCCTGGCCGCTGTTCGCGAGCGCTATGGCACGGGGGAGCGCTACTTTTTGTACGTGGGCACCCTGCAGCCGCGCAAGAACCTGCTCCTGCTGGTGCAGGCGTTTAGCGCCCTCGTCGCGGCGGGGCGATTGGCCGAGGACGTGCGGCTGGTCCTCGCCGGGCGGCGGGGCTGGCTCTACGACGAGATCCTCGCTGCGGCGCGGGAAGCGCCGGTGGCGGGGCGGGTCATTCTCCCGGGGTACGTGGAGGGGGCGGACCTGCCCGCGCTGTACGGCGGGGCGCTGGCGTTCGTCTTTCCCAGCCTCCATGAGGGGTTCGGGCTGCCGGTGCTGGAGGCCATGGCCTGCGGCGCGCCGGTCATCTGCTCCAACACCTCCTCGCTGCCGGAGGTGGCCGGAGACGCCGCACTGCTGGTCGATCCGCACAGCGCCGAGGACCTGGCGGCGGCGATGGCCCGTATCGTCGCGGAGCCCGGCCTTCGGGAGGCGCTGCGCGCCCGGGGCCTGCGGCGTGCGGAAGACTTTTCCTGGGCGCGTTGCGCTCGGGCGGTGCTCGACGCGATCCGCGAGGCCGCCGGTGAGGGCTGATTGGGGAGGATGGTCGTGACGGGGGGAGCAGTGCGCATCCTGGGGGTGCGCGTGGACGACGTAACCACCGCCGAGACCCTGGATCTCTTTCGGCGCTACATCGCCGCTGGTCGGCCGCACCAGGTGGTCACGGTGAACCCCGAGTTCGTCATGGCCGCCCGGCGCGACGCCGCCTTTGCCCGGGTGCTGGAGGCCGCTGACCTGGCCCTGCCCGACGGGCAGGGGCTGTTGTGGGCCGCCCGGGTGCAGGGGCGGGCGCTGCGGGAGCGGGTGTGCGGCTCCGACATCGTGCCGGCGGCGGCGGCGCTGGCGGCACGGGAGGGGTTCCGGCTCTTCCTCCTCGGCGCGGCGCCGGGGGTGGCCGAGCGGGCCGCCGCGGTGCTGACCGCCGACAACCCGAGCCTTCAGGTGGTGGGCACCTACGCCGGCTCGCCGAGTATGGAGGAAGAGGATACCATAGTGGCGATGGTGCGCGCCGCGGCGCCCGACCTGCTCTTCGTCGCCTATGGCGCGCCCCGCCAGGATCTGTGGATTCACCGGAACCTCGAGCGCCTGGGGGTGCCCGTCTGCATGGGCGTGGGCGGGTCGCTGGATTTCGTGGCCGGCGTGGCGGTGCGCGCTCCGCGCTGGGCGCGACGCTGGGGGCTCGAGTGGCTGCACCGGCTCGTGCAGGAACCCTGGCGGTGGCGCCGGATGCTATCGCTGCCGCACTATGCCGGGCTCGTGCTCCGGGCGCGGTATCTGCCCAACGTTCGCTAGGATTGTGCTATAGGAGATCACCATGCGTCGAATGCGGACTATCGGCCTGCTCCTGTTCCTGACGGTCTGGATGCTGGGCCTCGCCGGCCCGGTGCTCGCCCAGGACCCCGTCTCCCTGGACGAGGTCTCGTCCTACGTCGTCGTGCTCGAGGATGGGCGCCTGGACGTCCGCTACACCATCCGTTTCACCGAGCGCGAGTCGGGCGGCCGCGACCGGTTCAACGCCGTGGGGCGCTTTACCACCCCCCTCGAGATCCTGGAGGCAGGGGGCGAGGGCCCCGACGGGTCGTTCCCGGTCAACGTCACGGAGACCGATCGCCCCGGCGACGAGCCCTTTCCCGAGTTCATGCGGCTGAACTTTGGCATCCAGACGGAGCGCGGCGAGCAGTACGCCGTCACCGTGCGCTACCAGGTGACCCGCTCCGTTTTTGAGGAGACCACCTACGAGGGCGAGCCCTACCGGGCGCTGGGCTTTGCGCCGCCCCAGTGGCCGCTGCCCATCGCCACCCAGTACATCGACTTTGTGCTGCCCATCGAGCTCCCCGAGGGCGTCGAGCAGCCCGAGGACGTCACCGACGAGATCGTCGACGCCACCGGCTACCTGGCCGATCCGTCGCTGACCCGTTTCGACGACCTGGACTATTACCCGACGCCCGACGAGGAGACCGGCAACACGTACCTGTCGCTCCGGGTGCGGGAGAACAACCTGCCCCCCTCGGGGACGATGGTTCCGCAGTTCTTCCTGCCCGGCGAAGAGATCACCACCACCCGGCTGACGCCCATCCCGGCGGAGCCCGGCACCACGCCTGCGCCCCGGCCCGACGAGCCGGAGGCGCCGCCCCCAGGGATTGTCGAGTATCTAGAGGATGCGGGGCCGGCGCTGCTGTGCGCCGGCGTCCCAGTGACCCTTCTGGTCCTCGGGCTCATCATCTGGGCGCTGCGCAAGCGCAAGCCCAAGGCCGCCTACGAGCCGCCGGAGATCGAGGTGGAGACCTTCCAGACCCCCGGCGTCGTGCCGGACCTGAACGCCATCGAGACCGCCTTTTACATGGGTAACTCGGCCAAGACCGTCACCCTCATCGTGATGGGCCTCGAGCGCCGGGGCGTCCTGAACATCGTCAGTAATGCCCCGTTGCAGCTAGAGGTGCTGCAGCCCGAGGCGGAGATGGCCGTCTACGAAAAGGCCCTGGTGGACGCCATCCAGGAGGATGGGACCATCGACCAGGCGCAGATCCCGGTCATCCTGAACGCGGTGGCCACCGTGGTGCAGCCCAAGATGTGGAACGCCGACCCCGAGCGCACCCGGGAGACCTACCGGCGGCGCATCGACACCGCCTATGACGAGTTCGAGCGCGAGTGGCGCCGGCAGCCGGGGCACATGCCCCGCCCGACGCTGCTGGACTGGGTCATCCTGCGCGAGGCGACCCGCCCCTACCGCCCCACCGGCGGGGGGACGGCGCCGGCGATGGGTGGGGGTGCGGCCCCGGCGGGCGGCGGGGGCCCCGGCCCGCTGGCCCGCTCGGCGGAGTCGGCCATCCAGCCCATCCAGCAGATGGCCAACGAGATCTCCTCCAGCGTCGAGCGCACCATCTCGGGCACCGCGGAACGGATCGAGCGCGGCGCGGCGGGGGTGTTGGGCGGCGCCGCCCTGGGCGAGCTCGGGCGACAGGCCTGCCACAGCGCCTGCCACTCGGCTTGCGTTCATGACGCCTGCCACTCGGCATGCGTCCACGACGCGTGCCACAGTGCCTGTCACTCGGCGTGCGTGCACTCGGCCTGCCACAGCGCGTGCCACTCTGCCTGTGTAAGTCGCGTATAGAGATTGTAGACCCTGAGGCGCGGCCGGCCCCCCGCGGGGCGCCGGCCGCCTGGAAAGGCAACCGATGACCATCGCGGAACCGACCGTTGCGGAGGTGCAGTCGCTGGCCAGCGAGCTGGTGAACGCGACCCGCGAGTACATCTACATCCGGCCCGAGGACGG
>JAAZBQ010000425.1 GCA_012513725.1 Chloroflexota bacterium | reverse complement strand
CCAAGGCGCGTTGGGGACGGGTTGCCGGGGCTTCACAGGGCCGATCCCTCCACCCCTCTGGATAAGAGTGCGCTCAGCGAACCATTGACGTCGATGGTAACATACCCCCGCGCGGCTGTCAAGCGTCGCGCGGGGGCGATCGGCGGGGCATCCTAGCGCGCGTAGGGATCGGCGGCGTCGCGGAGGCCGTCTCCGGCAAAGTTGAACGACAGCACCGTGAGGATGACGAACACGGCCGGGATGAGCAGCCAGGGCTGCTGCGCCATGGTGCGCGCGTTCTGGGCCTGTTGCAGCAGCACGCCCCAGGAGACAACCGGCGGGCGCAAGCCGAGGCCCAGGAAGGACAGGCTCGTCTCCCCCAGGATCATGCCCGGGATGGAGAGGGTCAGGCTGACGATGAGGTGGCTGGCCACCGCCGGGAAGAGGTGGCGCGTCAACACCCGCAGCTGGCTCGAACCCGCCAGCCGGGCGGCGAGCACGTAATCCTCCCCGCGCTGCTGGAGGATCTTGCCCCGCAGCGCCCGGGCCAGGTTGCACCACGACTGCAGCGAGAGGATCAGCGTGATGAAAAAGTAGATCCTGAGCGGGGACCAGTCCCTGGGCAGCGCGGCGCTGAGGGCCATCCACAGGGGGATGTTTGGGATGCTGAGCAGGAACTCGATGAGGCGTTGAACGATCAGGTCCAGCGTACCGCCCAGATAGCCCGACATGCCACCCAACATGGTGCCGATGGCAAAGCTAATCGCCACGCCCAAGAGCCCCACAAAGAGGGAGATCGATCCGCCCTTGAGGACCCGCGAGAACAGGTCGCGCCCCAGGCTGTCGGTGCCAAAGAGAAAGAGGGGCGCCCCCTCCTCCGCCGTGAGAAAGTGCCGGCTCGTGGGGATGATCCCGAGGATCTTGTACTGGTACCCCTGGCCAAAGAACTGGACCGAGTACTTGGTGCTGGTATCCATGGTGTAGACGCGGCGCAGGGTCACATCCTCGAGGGTGCGATCCAGGCCATAGACAAAGGGCCGCGAGCTCCAGGCGCCGGTCTCGTCGCGGAGGCTCAACCCATGGGGCTGGCAGTAGATGTACTCGGTACGCGCCACCGGGTCCATCGTGGAAAAAAAGTCACAGAAAATGGCCATGCTATACAACACGATGAGCAACGCGCTCCCTATGAGGCCCAGCTTGTGGCGGCGAAAACGCCACCAGATGAGCTGCCACTGGGTGGCTACGTAGATGTGCTCCTCAAAGGCGGGGGCCAATTCGCCTTCGGCCGCCGGCGCGGGCATGGCTCCCGCCGCGACAAGTCCGCCCTCCGGCACGCCGCCCGAATACGTGGGGACGCCGCCGTCATCCAGGTCATCAGTACGGTTCGTCGCCAAGGGACTCCTCCTGACGGATATCTCTACTCGAGGCGAATGCGCGGGTCGGCCACCGCCAGCAGCAAGTCAGACACGAACATGCCGACGACGGTGAGTGCGCAGATGAACAGGGTGATGGTGCCGGCCACGTACATGTCCTGGCTGATCAGCGAGCGCAGGAGGAGAGGCCCCACGGTGGGCAGACCTAACACCACCGACACGATCGTCGCCCCGGACAGGATCTGTGGGAAGGCCCAACCGATACCACTGATGATGGGGTTCAAGGCCACGCGTACGGGATATCGGAGGATCACCCGGCGCTCGGGCAGGCCCTTGGCCCGCGCGGTCTCCACGTAGGGCCGCTGGAGCTCATCGAGCAGGTTGGCTCGCATCACGCGGATGTTCACGGCGGTGCTGCCAAGGCCAACGACGATCAACGGCACCCAGAGGTGTCGCAACAGATCCGCAAGCTTGGCCCAGGTCCAGGGTGCGTTCTGATACTGGGCAGAGAACAAACCTCCCAAGGGGAGATTAAAGTACTTGTAGAACATGAACATCAGAAACAACGCAAAGAGAAAGTTGGGTACCGCCATCCCAATAAAGCCGAATACCGTAGCGGCCATATCCCCCAGCGAGTACTGGTGTGTAGCGCTGTATATGCCCACCGGAATGGCGATGAGATAGCCCACGATCAGGGTGCTGATCGACACCACGAGGGTCATGGGGATGCGTTCGGCAACGAGGTCCTTGACGGGGCGGTTCCACTCGAACGACATGCCAAAATCGCCCCGGACGACCTTGCCCATCCACTTGGTATACTGGACGTACACGGGCTGGTCGAGCCCGTACTGGGCGCGCAGGGCCGCGGCCAGTTCCTCGCGCGATTCGGAACTACCCGCCTCGAGCGTCATGATATAGGAGGTGAGGAAATCGCCGGGCGGGAGGTTGATGATGATGAAGCTGAGAATGGAACTCAGTACGAGAAGAAGCACCATATAGGAAAAGCGCCGTGCGGCATAAGACCATGTCATCGATCGACTCCTGACGTATGGCAACCGAGTGGATCACACACCGCGATGCCGGGAGCGGGCGCCCCGGCTGGGCCAGAACGCCCGCTCTACGGAATGAGCCAGTGTCGTGCTAGCTGATCAGGCTCTTGCCGCCCTCAAAGAAGAACGACTCTGGGTGCGTGTAGCAGGTCCACACGACGTCCCAGCCGTGCAGGCCTTCCTTCACAAAGTTACCGATGTTGTTCTTGACGATGACAGGTTTGGGCGTGAGGCCCACCACACCGATCACCCACAGGTTCTCGGCCTGAGAGCGAAGGATGTTGCGACCCAACTCGACGCGATCGTTGGGATCGACCGCCATCTTGAGCTCTTCCCACCAGGTGTAGAGGTTCTTGACCTCCTCAGGCGGCTCCTCGCCGTCGACACCTTCGCTGGTGTACCAGCGCGCCCACTCGGTGCCCCACACGGTCTCCCAGCCCACGTTGTAGGGGACCAGGAACTGCGGGGAGACGGAGAACAGCACGTCGGTCACCTTGTCGCCGTGCCACAGGCCAAACTCCACGAGGTTGCCCGTGTAGCGCTGGTCGGTGAGCTCGCCAGAGATCTCCTTGAACTGCACGTTGCAGCCGAGGGCCCGCCAGTACTCGACGACCAGCTCGGTGGTTTCCCGCTTGGGCGTCTCGATCTGGTACATCTCGATCGTCCACGCCAGCTGTTGGCCATCGGGCCGCAGGCGGTACTCGTGGTTCTCGTCCCACTCCAGGCCCATCTCGTCGAGGAGGGCGTTCGCCGCATCCGGGTCGTACTCGGCATAGGCCTGCTCGAACTCGGGCAGGAAGTACATGGACTGCGGGATGACGGTGAACTGCCGCGGGGTGCCCATCCCAAAGTACAGGACCTCGTTCACCTCGTCACGGTTGATGGCCAGCGAGAGGGCCTTGCGGAAGCGGACATCGCGGCAGATATCGCGCAGCACCGTGTCGCCCTCATAGGTCAGCGCCGGCTGGTAGATCACGTCGGAACCCAGCACGCTCTTCCAGGCGTAGACGTTGTACTGCCCCTGCTCGGCGTTCTCCTGGTACAGCGGATAGTTGTCCATGGAGGCTTCCTGGATCACGATGTCCACGGTGCCACCCAGGATCGCGGTGTTGACCAGCTCCTTGTCCGAGACGATCGTAGCGATGATCTCGTCAAAGTACGGCAGCTGGTTGCCCGCGGTATCCACCTTCCAGTAGTAGGGGTTCCGGATGTAGGTCCGCCGGGTGCTGGAGCGCTCGACGATCAGGTGGGAGCCCAGTGTGGGGCAGGCGTCGTTCAGCTGGGTGCCCCAGATGCGCCGGCGCTTTTCGTTGAACAGCTGATCCCAGCGCTCAAAGCCCTCCACCTGGGCCTTGGCGGTGAGATCCGCCTCGTCCGCATAGTCCGCATGCCACTGCATGAGGGCGTGCTTGGGCAGCACGGCGTTGTCGCCGCGGATGGGGCCGCCACCCCAGGCCAGCAGCTCCGGGTTGGGCACGAGCGAGGTGACCTTGATCGTATAGTCGTCGACCTTTTCGCACTTGATCGTCTCGCCGCCGGGCTTCCACCACCTGCCGAGCGAGGGCGTGATGGTGGTGTTCAGGTAGACGGCCTCCCAGGCGAACATGAAATCGTCCGCCGTGACGGGCTCGCCGTCAGACCACTTGAGTCCTTCGCGGAAGAAGATGGTGAACTCTTTGCCGTCCTCGGATAACTCCCAGGCCTTGGCGATGTTGGGCGCCACCGAAGAGCCGTCGACATCGGTGCGGAAGAGGCCCTCACAACCCATGAGGACCGTGTCGTCGCCGTATCCCTCGGCGCGGATGGTGGTGACGTTCAGCGTGCCGCCGTGCTCACCGACGCGTTCGAGGGGCGTGACGATCTGGGGATCGAGGGGCAGGCGCTCCTCGGCGGGGGGCAGCTCACCGCTGGATATCCGATCGGCCAAGAGCGGCGGGTCAGTGAAGCGGACTTCACCGGCCGGAGCGGCGGGCGCCGCCGGTGCCGCGGGCGCGGCTGCGGGTTCACCCACGGGTTCGGCGGCGGGCGCGCCGGGCTGCGCGCAGGCAGCCAATACGCCACCCACCGCTACCGTCGTGGATAGGCGCAAAAAGTCTCTCCGTCCCATCGTGCGCTTGCTCATGATGTCCTCCCTAGTCGGCAAACAGGCTACATCGCCACCGAATCGGACAAACCGCTGAGGCCACCTTGGCCTCAGCGTTCAGCCCCGAGGAATGCCGCTATCGCGGAGCCGTGCAAGCTGTACGCAGCGGGAACCAGATACTCCATGTGCGCATATGCGGAGGACGGGGGATAGACACGAGACAGTACCGATGGGGGACAGGGCCCAGAAGCGCCGAGGCACGGCGCCAAGTACGGAGCACGCAGCGAACGTTGTGCCACGCGAGGGGGTGCGTGATGCCAAGTGTTGGGCCCTCACCGGTTGTTCCTCCGCTTACGACATGGCGGGGAGCATCAACGGCTGACTATCGGGCTATCACACAGTTGGGCAAACAATGAAACGCTACTGTCGTCACGCAGGAGTATTATAGACTGCCACAGTTCGCGATGTCAAGCGCCTGCAGCGCACGCTTGGTCCCCTGACCCGAAAGTTGACGGGGCGGGGGATCGCGTATATTCTGTAGCCGTGTT
>JAAZBQ010000424.1 GCA_012513725.1 Chloroflexota bacterium | reverse complement strand
GCGAGGCACTTGGCGCAGACGTGGCGCTGTTCAACGCCGACACGCGCCCGATCATGGTCAAGGCGCTGCCCCGCTACCTGGACGCCGTCGAGGACCTGGACATTGCCATCGCCGTCCAGAACCATCCTGGGCGCGCCCTGGAGACCGGCGAGGATTACCGCGCGGTGTTCGCCGGCGTGGGCAACGACCCCCGCCTGAAGGGCGTGCTGGAAGTCGGCTCGTTCCACCACTATGGTTGGTCGTGGCGGCAGGGGTACGACCTGCTGGCGGGCCGCATCGCGCTGGTACACATCAAGGACATGGTCGGCCAGCAGTCGGTGCCCTTTGGCACCGGGGAGGTCGATATTCCGGGGCTCATCGAACACCTGAGCGCCGTGGGCTACCGAGGCAAGTTCGTCCTGGAGATGAGCGTGGTGGACAAGGAGAATACCATCCAGTACACCCAGGAGGCCTTCCAGTACATGGTGGAGCACGGCGACCGGTTCTACGCGGGGTAGGATCGCCCTGCCCGGAGAGGAGGAGCGCATGGAGTACAACTATGAGAGCGAGGCCCGCATCCGCGCCGGCTTTGTCGGCGCCGGGGGGCACTCGTACCGCAACATCTACCCCTGCTTCCAGTACGCGCCGGTGGAATTGGTGGCCCTGGCCGACCACCACGAGGACAAGGCGGCCGCGTTCGCCCGTCTCTTTGGCGCCGAGCGCTGGTACCTGACCCACGAGGAGTTGCTGGCCAACGAGACCCTCGACGCCGTGTTCATCTGCACCTCGTTCGACGCCGCGGGCAGGCCCCGCTACCCCGGATTGGCCATCGAGGCGATGCGCGCCGGGATGCACGTGTGGATCGAAAAGCCCGCCGCCGAGACCACGGCCGAGATCGACGCAGTGCGCCGGGTCAGCCAGGAGACCGGCAAGCACGTGGCCGTGGGCTACAAGAAGATGTTCTTCCCCGCCTATGTGCGGGTCAAGGAGCTCACGGACAGCCCCGCGTTCGGCCCCGTCTCCTCGGCGTCCATGCGCTACCGGCTGAGCATGCCGCCCCCGGACAAGCGGGACGATACGAGCGCCTGGAAGGGGTTCATGGACATCTGCCACCCCGCCTCGGCCCTCTACCATATCCTGGGGCCGGCGGAGGAACTCATCTTCCGGCGCTCTCCCGCGGGCGACGTGTCGGCGGTGCTGACCTTCCCCGGCGGCGTGCCCTGCGCGCTGCACCTGGCCGGCCGCCAGGCCAACACCAGCCCCCTGGAGCGCCTGGAGGTGGTGGGGCAGGGGGCCAACGCCGTGGTGGACAACTGCGCCCGCTTGGCGGTCTACCGCCGGGGCGGGGAGCGGGGACCCGGCGGGTACGGCCGCACGACCTCGTTCATCGGCCCGGACGAGAACGCACCCGTCTACTGGGAGCCCGAGTTCTCCCTCGGCAACCTGTACAACAAGGGCCTCTTTCTGGAGGGCTACGTCCAGCAGGTGGACTATTTCGCCCGCTGCGTCCTGCAGGGCACGGCGCCGACCATCGGCGGCCTGGACGACGCCTGGCACCTGACGCGGCTCTTTGAGGCCTTTCGCTACGGGCCCGAGGGGCAGCCGATCCGCCTGCAAGACTTTGAGCCGCCCGCCAAGGGCTGAACGGCGCCGCGAAACCATGCGAAAGGACAGACCATATGGACTGGGATACATCTGCCCGCGTGGCGCCGGTCATCCCCCCGAAGGGCCAGCGCATCCGGCTGCTCATCGATTCGGACGCCAAGAACGAGATCGATGATCAGTACGCCATCGCCCTGGCGATCACCTCCCCGGAGCGGTTCGCCATCGAGGGGTTCGTGGGCGCCAACTATGACAACGCCCGGGGCGGACCGGACGGCGTGCAGAAATCGGTGGACGAGATCAACCTGGTGCTGGACAAGGCGGGCATGGCCGGGCACTGGCCGGTGCTGCGCGGGTCGGACCCCATGCAGTACCAGTTCCAGCCCTCCCCCTCGGAGGGGGTGGATTTCCTGATCGAGCGGGCCATGGCCGGTTCGCCGGAGGACCCCCTGTGGGTGGTAGGGCTTGGCGCGGCCACCGACATGGCCTCGGCCTTCCTCAAGGAGCCCGCCATCCTGGACCGGGTGGTGGTGTTCTGGCATTTCCGCACCCGCTGGCCGGAAAAGTGCTACAACTTTAACGTCTTTGGCGACGTGCGCGCGGCGCGGGTGCTGTTCCACTCGCCCCTCCCCTTTGTCCTGTTCGACACGGGCACCTACCTCACGCTGCCCATGGAGGAGTCGGAGCGGGAACTGGGGCCGCTGGGCGCTCTGGGCGAGTACCTTCATGAGTACCGCCACGCCTCCCCCAGCTTTTCCAGCCCCAAGAAGGGCTTCTTTGACCTCGGCGACATCGCCGCCCTGGTGGATCCCGACCTGGCCTGCTGGGAGGAGACCGCCTGCCCGGAGGTGGGCTGGGACCTGCGCTACGACTTTGGCCGG
>JAAZBQ010000423.1 GCA_012513725.1 Chloroflexota bacterium | reverse complement strand
GTACTGGTCCGCCTGCTTGGCGGCGTGCACCACCAGGCCGCCGTAGGCGGTCCCCTGGAGGGTCGTGGCGCCAAAGGCGATGGTCGTCGGGAGCCCCTGGCCTCCCTGGTACCCGGCTACCTGCTCCTTGGGCACGAACACCATCTTGGTGACGCCGCCCGCCGCCTGTTTCGTCCACATCCCACCCGACGCAGCCACGCCTTCTCCTCTTGCCCCGCTAATCTGCTACCAGGCCACCTGGTCCGTAGAGCATGGGCAGCGAGAGCGTTGTACTCACGTGCCTGGGCTGTTTGGCCACATCCGCTGCGAGGCGCTCGCTAGCCATCCGGCAATAGTTGCGATTCAGTTCTATGGCTACGCCCAGGCGTCCCAGGCGCCCGGCCACCATCGCGGTGGTTCCCGACCCGCCAAACGGGTCCAGCACCACACAGGGTGCCGGCTCTCCGGCTTCGCACTCGCACGTAGGCCGCCACCCAATCGTAAGAGTGAACGCGCAGGCGGGTTGTCCCGCTGTCGGCAATTCCATTGCCGCCGGCGATTCCATTGCCGCCGGCAATTCCGTTGCCGCCGGCAATTCCGTTGCCGCCGGCAATTCCGTTGCCGCCGGCAATTCCGTTGCCGCCGGCTCGGGTGCCGGGCTCTTGCCCATGCGCTGCTTCGTGGTCGAATGCTCCCGTGCTTCGTTGCGCGCCACACCCACTCGCTCCACCACTCGTTCCCAGGGTGCCCCACAGGCCGGGCAACACCCACGCTCCGAGCTGCCTGCCAGCACGCAGGGCTCCACCAGAGCGGGCGGCATCGTCGCAAAGTGCGCCCCCCGGTAGGAGCCCGTGCTCAGGGTCCACACGTCGCGCTTGCTCCGCCTGCTCGGGCTCCCCACGGCGCGTTTGCGCCCGATGTTCGTCAGGGCGCTGGCCTTGCTCAGGGGATCGACGAGCGCCTTGTGCTTGCCCCCGATGCGCTCTTGGCCGTCGAGCATCTTGCGGCGGTCCGAGGGCCCGGACGTGCAGGGCTCCTTGATCGCTTCCGCGTCGTAGTAGTAGTGCTGCCCTTTGGCGAGCAAGAACAGGTATTCATGGCTCTTCGTCGGGCGGTCCCGGACGGACTCGGGCATCGGGTTGGGCTTGGAGTTGTGCGTTAGCACCCCCGATGCCAGAGCAAACAGGTGCGGATCATCCGCCACCCCAATGTCGTAGACCTGGCGACAACGCGCCTTGCGAATCGCCACAACCTCCCCCATGGCCCGTTCGCTCGGATGCCCGTTGCGCTCTTTGCGTATCTCTCCACGGAATGTCTGGACCGCCTTGCCCTTGTATGGCGTGCTGGACAGATTCAGCGTCAACCGATAGTCGAGACGCGCACATGCTGTACGGAGATCGCGCTCTAGGTTGTAGTTGCGCGTGAACCCCAGCCGCCACCGATTGTTCTTGGCATCCCAATGTCCGTCGCCTGATAGATAGCCATCCAGCATAGCCCCGAGGAATGCGTTGGAATAGCGCCAAACGTGCGGGCCGAACCCCTTATCCTTGGCCGTCCTGCCTGTTACCAGCTCGTCCAGGATAGCGCACAGCACCTTGCCATAGACGCGGATTGATAGGTTGTTACCGTCCTCCGTCTTGGTAGCCCATCCGCCGTACTTCGCGGCGATCCGCCGTATCCGCTCCCACCGCTCCGTCTCTCTCACGTGGCCGGCTATCTGAATCGTGTCGTCGGCACGCGATCCCTCCGCGATGTAGAGCCCCGCCAGCCAAGCGGCATCCTCGTCGATAGCGCAATCCATCACACTCTCTGGTTCCGGCAGCCGGCATCGTTGTAGAACGTCCCCCACCCGCAGTTCGCCAGCGTCCAGCAGGCCCCGGCGCGTAGGGAACCGATGCGTAGGCGTGCAGGAGATTCGCTCGCCTGATCGCAACACGATCTCCAGTTCATCGCCACACCTGTCGTTTCGGCTCATGCCAAGTAGCCGCGTCCACTTCTCCCCGTTCCAAAGCCGCACCGTTGACGGGTCAAGCCGCGCTAGGTCTTTGACCGTCATGGGCATGTCACCCTTTTGCGTCCTGGCGTAGACCACTGTGCCCCCGCTCAGGCACCACACGATGTCTGACCGCAGGTACCACCCCTCCGCCTGGAGGGCCAGCGCCACCCGCCAGGGTATGCCGATGAGATCCTTGGGTTTCAGGCCGATGGCCGGCGCAGGGGGTCTGCCCGCACAGATGCCCACGCTGCCCCGGTTCGTGGCCTGCTTCTCTTCGGCGTAGGCCCGACCGCCCGCCCCCATACCCTTCATGCTGCCTGCATAGGAATCCCCCAGGTTCAGCCACACCGTCCCGTCGGGCCGGAGCACCCTCCAGACCTCCCGGAACACGGCCACCAGGCTGGCGACGTACGCATCGGGCGTCGGTTCCAGGCCCAGTTGGCCGGGCACCTCGTAGTTGCGCAACCCAAAGTAGGGCGGGCTGGTCACCACGCAGTGAACGCTCTCATCCGCCAGGGGCAGGTGCCGGGCGTCCCCCCGCACCACCACGGTGGAGACCGTCACGCGCCTCGCCCCTCGAGGAGACTCAGAAGGGTCTCCTTGTCGCTCTTGGCCCCCAGGTCGAGCCGTACCTTCCTCCAGCGCCCGTACTCTTCAAAGGAGAGCACGATGGCCAGCGGGAACATGTCCGCCCCGGAGCCGCCCTCGTCGCCCGCGCCCTTGCGCGCCTTGGCGGCCTTGCGCTCCTCCTCGGCTTGCGCCGCCTGGAGCGCCGCGTCCTCATGGTCGATCCAGGCGTAGGTTTCTCGGAGGAGGCCTGCGTCCTGGGCCAGGGCCTGGGCCAGCGCCTTCAGCGCCTCATCCTCGGCGGCCAGGTCCAGGCTCCCGAGCGCCTCCCCCAAGGCACTGGCATCCATCTGCGCCAACTGCCCGATGGGGTCAAAGAACGTGGCCGCCAGGGCCATCTCGTCCGCGGCGAGTTCCACATAGTCCACGGGCACTTGCAGTTCTCCCCGCTGCGCGGCGAGGGCCACCCGCAGGTGCCCGTCCACGATCATCTTGTCCGGCAGGTTCACGATCACCTGCTGGAGCCAGCCCACCCGATCCAGGAGGGCCGATAGGGCTTTCGCCTGCACCAACGGGTGCAGGCGATGGTTCGCAGGGTTGGCCAACAGGTCACCCGGTCGCTCGTAGCCTGACCCGGTGACCCGGTTCCTCCAGCCCCCTACAAGAGCGTCTTGGTCTGCCACTTGCCCCTGACCTTGGACCGACGCTTGGCGCGGTCGACCGCCTGGCCCCCAAAGCGCGCCATGATGGCCCATACGCTCAGGTAGGCACTCGCCCGCTCCGGATCCGGATCCACCTCGTGCACACGGTCCTTGAAGTTCGTGTAGTCGATG
>JAAZBQ010000422.1 GCA_012513725.1 Chloroflexota bacterium | reverse complement strand
CCGCCCTGGGCACCGCCGGCCATGGCTCGCAGATCCTGATCGCCGACGGGAACTATCCCTTTACCACCGGCTCGAGCCCCACCGCGAAGAGGGTCTACCTGAACCTCACCCGCGGGTTTGCTCCGGTTGATGAGGTGCTACGCGTCCTGGCCGACGCGGTGCCCATCGAGGCGGCCCATGTGATGATGCCCGACGAGGGCCCGGAGCCCGAGATATTCGCCTCCTTCCGGCGCATCCTGCCCGCGGGGGTGGAACTGCAGTCCTACGGCCGCTTTCCGTTCTACGACGCCGCGCGGGAGCCGAACGTCGCGCTGGTGATCGCCACCGGCGAGCAGCGCGTGTACGCCAACCTCCTGCTGACGATCGGCGTCGTCCCCCAGGAGTAGCGATTGCCGTCCCCAAAACGCAGAACAGGCGCCCCGCGGGGCGCCTGTTCTGCGTGCTGCGCGCACGCTGCGGCGGCTATTTGCCCATCGCGCGGAGGTTGTCGAGGCAGCGGGCCACGCACTCTATCGGCGGCAGGGCATAGTTCTCCTGCTCGACGATGTACCATTCGGTGACACCCTGCTCCTCGCAGAGGCGAAAGACCTCCTGCCAATCCACCTCGCCCTCCCCGATCAGGGCCTTGTCATAGCCGCTCGAGTACTCTTTGAGATGGATGGTGCGCGACCGTCCCGGGTACTTGTGCAGGAACGAGATGGGATCGCCGCCGCCGTGGAGGGCGTTGCCCAGGTCCAGCTGCATCACCACGTCCTCGCGGGTGTTCCCGAAAAAGGTATCCATGGGCAGCTCGCCCTCGAGGGGCTGGAACTCCACAAAGTGGTTGTGGTAGCCGACCTCCATCCCCTCGGGCTCCGCCCTGGCTGCGATATCATTGAACTGGGCAGCGGCATCCAGCCAGGCCTGCCGCGAGCCACTGTGGATGGCCGGCAGGCTCGGCACGATGAGGAACTTGTTGCCCAGCGTCTTGTTGTAGACGATCGTCTCCGAGAGGTTCTCGGGGCTCAATGTCTCCAGCCGGGTGTGGGTGCCGGCACAGCGCAGACCGTTCTTGTCGAGGACGGCGCGCAGATCCTCGGCCGACCAGTCATAGTAGCCGGCAAACTCGACCCCATCGTAGCCCATCTTGGCGACCGCCTCGAGGGTGGCCTGCACGTCCTGTTCCATCTCGTGCCGCACCGAGTACAGCTGCAGAGCGATCGGAATGCGAGCCATGGCGCCTTCTCCTTTGCGTGTGAATCCCTGAGCGGATTGTACCCTCTGCGGGCCGAGCGTCCAGCGCGACGACGGCGACGGGCGAGCACAAAAAGAGAGGGAAGGTCGCCCTCCCCTCTCCGGCTATCGGGCAGTGTGCTCTAGAACGTGACCGGCTGGGTCACCAGATCGACGAGCAGGCGGACCGATCCCTCCACGTCGCCCATGTCCACCATCTCCGACTGGGTGTGGACGTAGCGCGTGGGGATGGAGATGCAACCGGCGGGCACACCGGCCCGCGACGTCTGGATCGCCCGGGCGTCGGTGCTGCCGGCCAGGAGCACCTCCAGCTGGTAGGGGATATCGAGCCGCTCGGCGGAGCCGATCATCCAGTCCTTGACGCCAGGATGGGTCAGAAAGCCGGAATCCATTACCTTGATCGCCGGGCCCTCGCCGAGGGAGACGGACATCGGCTGCGACTCCGGGGTGTCGCCCGTATCGGTAACGTCGATCGCCACCCCCACCTCGGGCTCCACGCCAAAGGCCGAGACCAGCGCGCCCCGGGTGCCGACCTCCTCCTGCACGGTAAAGCAAAAGTAGACGTCATTGGGCGACTCGCCCATGGTGCGGAGGGCCTGGAGGGCGATGGCGCAGCCGACGCGGTCATCCATCGCCTTGCCCACGATCCGCGTCCCGAGATCGGCAAAGGGCTGCACGAACACGCCCACGTCGCCGACGCCCACCGGCGCATCCTCAGGCGACGTGGCGCCCACGTCGATATAGACCTCCTCCCACTTGGGGAGCTGGCTCGTGCTGCCGCCGGTGAGCCACTTTTCCCGGGCCACCACGCCGGTGACGCCGTTCGCGAACCGGACCTGGCTGCCGATCAGGGTGGGCAGAAAGACGCCGCCCACGCGACCGACCCGCAAAAAGCCCTTCTTGTCGACATAGGAGACGATCAGCGCTATCTCGTCCATGTGCGCGGCGATCATGATCCGCTTGCCGCCGCCAGTGCCCCGCTTCAGGGCGATGAGGTTGCCCATGGCGTCGGTGCGGATCTCGTCGGCGGCGTCTCGCGCCAGCCCCTCGATGAGCGCGCGCACCTGCCCCTCGTGGCCCGAAGGGCCGTAGACATCCACCAGTTTGCCGATCAGGTCCTTCATGATGGTAGCCCTTTCTCCAGTGCGTGGAGCGTTGCCTTGAGCAGGCGCACGGTGTGATCCAGGTCGTTCAGGCTGAGGAGGCCGGCCGGCGCATGGATGTAGCGGGTGGGCACGGCCACCGTCACCGCCGGGATCCCCTCGCGAACCAGATGGATGGCGCCGGAATCCGTGCCGCCGGCCACGGCCCGCTTGAACTGGTAGGGGATATCGTGCTCCTCCGCCATCCGCACCAGCAGACGGACCAACCGGCCGTCGGCAATGACGCTGTTATCCATGATCGAGATGGCGGGCCCCTTGCCCACCTCCGTCACCGGACTGGTGTCGGTGTCCTTGGGCAGGTCGTCGCAGATGGTACCCTCGAGGGCGAACGCCACGTCGGGCTGCACCCGATAGGCGGCCACCTTGGCCCCCCGCAGTCCGACCTCCTCCTGGGCAGTGAACACCGCTGCCAGGTCAAAGGCATAGTCCTCCTCCAAAAGCCGCACCAGGACGGCGCACCCGGCGCGATCGTCGAACGCCTTGCCCTTGGCGGTCCGCAGCCCGCCCTCATCCAGCTGGCGATACTCCACCCGGAACGTGGCATAATCACCGAGGCGCACCAGCCGCTCGGCGGCCGCCTTGCTCGTGGCGCCGATGTCGATGACCAGCCCGCTGGCATCCACCGCCCTGCCCCGATCCTCCGGCTTGACCAGGTGGATCGGCGCCGTGCCGATCACGCCGGGCACCGCGTCATCGCCCACCAACACCGTCCGCGCGGCGAGCACGCGGTCGTCGATGCCGCCGACCTTGCCAAAGCGCAGGGTGCCATCGGAGTTGATGCCCGTGACAATCAGGCCGATCTCGTCCATGTGCGCGGCCACCATCACGGTGCGCGGCCAGCCCTGCGCATCGCCCTCGCGGCGGGCCTTGCGCAGGCAGATGAGGTTGCCCAGCGCGTCGACGCGATGCTCGTCCACGCGGTCTCGCACCGCAGCGAGGAGCACCTCGCGCACGGCGCCCTCGTTCCCCGAGGGTCCGCGCGCCTCACTGAGTTCGTTGAGTGACACGTTTCGCTCCTTGCCTTCCTCGGCCGGCCTACAGGCCCAGCCGCTCGGAGAACGACTCGTCGAGCCCGGCGATAAAGCGGGCCATCAGCCGCCCCGTGCGCTCGACATCCGCCACGCACAGGGTCTCCACCGTCGAGTGCATGTACCGCAGGGGCACCGAGATCACTTCCGTGGGCACGCCCTCCCGGGCCACCTGGATGGCCCAGCCATCGGTGCCCGTGGCGCCCGGGGCCACCTCCACCTGGTACTTGATCTCCTCTGCCTTGGCTGCCCGCACGATCTCCTCATGGAGCACCGGATGGACGTTGGGTCCCACCGCCAGGGCGGGGCCGCCGTCCATGGCGACCGAGTCGTCCTCGGAGACGCCCTTTTGCCGGCCAAACCCCACGTCGATGGCGATGGCCGCATCGGGCGCCACGCTGTAGGCGCTGACCGTCGCCCCGCGCAGCCCCACTTCCTCTTGGGTGGTGGCCACGGCATACACATCCCAAGAGTGCCTGCTGGCGGCCAGCATCTCCAGGCAGATGGCCAGGGTGACCACGCCGGCGCGATCGTCCAGGGCCTTGCCGGCCACATAACCCTCGGCGAGCTCGGTGAAGGGCTGGTAGAGGGTAATCAGGTCGCCGATGCGCACCTCCTCGCCCAGGCGCTCCGCGGGAAGGCCGACATCGACAAAGAGCTCGTCGAACGGGACCACGTTCTTGCGGGCGTCTGGGGGCAGGACGTGGGGTGGCCGACTGCCGATGATGCCGTGCAGGGGACGACGGCCGTGAACAACGACCTCCTGGCCGAGCGTGGTGCGGGGATCGGTGCCGCCCACCCGTGCCACCCGGAGAAACCCCCGCTCGATGCCGGTCACCATCAGGCCGATCTCGTCGGTATGGGCGGCCAGCATGATGGAGCGGACGGGTTGACCCTCCGGGCGAGTGCCCCGGCGAAGGGCGATGAGGTTCCCGAGGGCATCGACGCGGATCTCGTCGGCGTAAGGCTCGAACGCCTGGCGCACCAGATCGCGTACCGGCCCCTCGTACCCCGACACCCCGCTGGCCTCGGATAGCGATCGCAACAGGGCCACGGTGTCTACCACGTTGTCCCTCCTCAGAGTGTGAGGCAGCCTCGTCGGAGTGGCTGCCTGCGGCGGCGATGGCGTTGGGCGATGGCGGTCGCAGCCGGATCGCGCGTTCTGTCTAGGTGGATGCGCTCGCCAGGCCCCCGTGTGTCAGGACGAGCCAGGCGGGCACGACGATTGTAACAAGGCCGGGCCTTGGTGTCAGGGTGGGAAATGGGGTAGGTGCCTCCGTAGAGGCCGTCGTTGGCGACGGACGGAGTGTGGGCGCCGAGGTCTCGGCCGCGGACGGGGCGCCACCGGGGAGCAGGGAGTGCTCGTCGCCGAGCAGATGAGCCCGGGCATACAGGCTCAAGCCGCCCAACGCGTAGAGGAGAATGACGATGCATGCGCCCAGCGCCAGGGCCAGGCGCCGTGCCCGGGTCCTATCGGGCATCTCCATCAGGCGCCGCCACCAACCGAACATCCCGCCCCTTCTCACGAAAACCCGAGGGCGGATCGCCGCCCCCGGGGAATCCACTTCCCGATCGCCCCTACAGCTGGCCGATCACCTCGACGAGCGCGTCCCGCTCGGCCACCAGGTAGCCCAGGCTAAAGAGCGAAGACCAGCGCTCCTCGTCCAACGCATGCTCGGCCCAGTCGAGCTCCGGCGACTCGTCCGATTCATCGGCCAACCGATCGATGACGACACCGATCTGCGCCTCGACCATCCGCAACTGCCGACCAAGATACGCCTTGCGGGCGCGAGGCGACATGCTCTCGATATTGGGGCTCTTCCGCCTGGCCACCAGGCCGAGATACTCCCCATAGTTGAAACCTTTGGCAACGCTTGCCATACGTCCTCCTGCGCGTCCACACTCGTGGGATGATAGCACCCGCGCTGAGGGGTGTCAATGAGCGTTCGACGTAGGTCGGGGCCGGCAGGTCCCCGCACGCCACTAGAAGCAGCCGAGCTGACAGGGCTTGACGCGGTACCCGAGTTGCTCGATGACGTTGGCGATGGCCAGGTACGGGTACTCGAGGTCGTCCGCCACGCGCCACGCATCGGCGCAGGCGATGCGCCCATCGTGTGTGACGCCCTCCAGGGCCTCGCGGACGTCGTCGGGCACGTTCTCCGCCGGGAGCACGATGCGATGCTTGCCTTCCGCCTTGTTGCCATAGCCAAAGAAGCCCATCTGGCAGCGGTAGAAGCGCAACGAGTCATCGCGATTCACGGCGATGCCCACTTGGCGTGGCGTCAGGCCCAACTCCGCAGCGATGCGATGCGCACTGGCACACGATAGCTGCCCATCGACCGATGCCGCCCGGGCGCGAGCGAGGATATCCTCCGTCATGTTGTTTCCTTTCGTTGCGGTGTGCTGCTATGCATTCTACACCGATCCGGTCGTCAAACCAAGTGCGCCGGTCGGGCCCTCTGCCCTTGCCTCGTTGTTGCGGTTCGGCTAGAATCCGCGCCACTGTGTCAGAGCTTGTCGCCCTTGGCGGCGGGCCATACGGAGGGGGTGCCGCATGCGCGTGCTCATGCTGAGCTGGGAGTTTCCGCCGCATATCGTAGGCGGTCTGGGAGCCCACGTGGGGGCCCTGGCCCCGGCTCTGGCGCGCCTGGGCATCGAGGTCCACGTAGTGACGCCCCGCAAGACCGATAGCCCGACCCGCGAGACCGTAGGCGGCGTCCAGGTGCATCGCGTGCCCTCGCTGTCGTCAGACCAGGGGGGCAGCTTTTTCGAACAGACCGTGCGCACCAACCGGGAGCTGACGGCGGCCTGCGTGCGGCTGCGCGAGGAGGTCGGCGGCTTTGACCTGGTCCACAACCACGACTGGCTCACGGCGTTCGCCGCGCGCGAGGTCAAGCACGCCTTTCACCTGCCT
>JAAZBQ010000421.1 GCA_012513725.1 Chloroflexota bacterium | reverse complement strand
GGCGACCAGCGCATCGTCCTGGTGACCCTGGACGTGTGCTCGCTGGAGGTGTCCCAGGGCCGTCGGGTGCAGGAGGCCATCGCCGAGCGCACCGGGTTGGCCCCCGACGCTGCGCTCCTGAACTTTTCCCACACCCACGCCGGGCCGCTGATCGGTCGGGTGGGCAGCGAGCGCTACGATGAGGAGGCCTTTCGCGGCGTGATGGCCGGCGCTGTCGAGGCCGCCGCCGGCGCGCTGGAGGACCTCCTCCCGGCGACGCTGGCGACCTCCTGGGCTCCCGCCGACGTTGGCCTCAACCGCCGGGAGCGCACCCCGGAGGGCGAGATCATCCTGGGGCGCAACCCCGAGGGGCCCACTCTGGGCGAGGCCACCGTGTGGCGGTTCCAGCGGGAGGGCCGGAGCGACGTCGTGCTGTGGAGCATCCCGATGCACGGCACCACCCTGGGCGGTGAGAACCTGCTGATCTCGGCCGAGTGGATGGGGATGGCCGTTCGGGAGATCGAGGAGGCCCTTCCGGGGACGGTGGCGGTCTTTTTGCAGGGCTGCGGCGCGGACCAGAACCCCTACCGCGGCGAGCGTTCCTTCCGGCAGATGGCCGAGAACGGCCACAGGGCGGCGCAGGCCGTGCTGATGGCCCTGGAGACGCTCGAGCCGGCCAGCGCCCTGCCGATCGCGAACGTGGCCCGGGAGATGCCCATCCCGGTAGACGGGGGTGCCACCTCGCCGTCGCCGATCCACGGGCTGCGACTCGGCGACGTGGTGCTGGTGGGGCTCGGCGGAGAGGCGTTCGTCGAGTACGCCCTGTACGCCAGAACGCGGTCTGCCGCGTCGAGCACCATGGCCCTCGGCTACACGGACGGCGTGGTGGGCTACCTCCCGACGGCGATTGCCTACGAGGAGGGCGGCTATGAGCCGAACTCGTACAAGGTGTTCGTCACCGCGCGGCCCTGGGATCCGAGCCTCGAGGGGGTGATCAAGGGCGAGATCGACCGGATGCTGGGCGACCTGGGGATGGCTCGCTAGCATAGCACGGAGGACAGCGTGAAAGAAGGAGAACCTCGCTACGTCGCGCACAGCGAGGAACTGACCGGCTACCGGGTCAAGGCGGTGCGCCGGGGCCCGTTCCGCCTGGTGGGCTATACGCGCATCTTTGGGCCGAACGACGGCGCGACGCCTGCCTTCTGGGACGAGGTGATCGCCGACGGCCGCCTCGCGCGCCTGGTGGGGGCATCGGCCGTGCGCCCCTGGGTGTTCGGCCTGGGCTCTTGGGACCCCGAGTGCCCCAAGGGTGGCCACCGCCACACCATCTGCATCGAGGAGACGCCCGACGTGGATCCTGCGCGACTCGTCGCGGCGCGACTTGACGCGGCGCGGCGTGGTGCGGCGGAGCCCCTCTTCCGGAAGGAGATCGGCGCCTCGGATTGGCTCTGCTTTGAGATGCCCCGCGACGCCTACCCCGAGCGCTTTTGGCGGGACGACCCCTACCGCATGCTCAAGGCCTTGGGGTACCGCTTTCACACCGGCAAGGGCGATTTCTCCGTCGGGCTGCACCTGGACGCATTCCCGCCAGGGAGCGACGTGGCAACGGGGCCTTCCATGGAGTTCTGGATCACGGTGATTCCGATCACCCTGATCGCGACGTAAGGGGCAACGAGGCGCCATGGCCCTCTACACGGTGACCCACGAACCTGCCCAAGGGTTTGGCCACGTGCTGGACCTCCTGTTCCCGCCCCGTTGCGTGGCCTGCGGTGCGTTCGGCGCCTGGCTGTGCGCCGATTGCGTGGCGACGGTGGAAGCCTTCCCGCCGCCCCTCTGCCCGCGCTGCGCGGGACCCACGCGCCGGGGTGGGCTGTGCGCGGCGTGTCGGCGTTCGCCCGGCTATCTGCGGGGACTCCGGTCGGTGGCGGTGCATCGCGCGCCGCTTCGCCAGGCGATCCACGCCCTCAAGTACGAGGGGATGCGGGTGCTCGCCGAGCCGCTGGGCGACATCCTCCACCAGCACTGGGCGCGCCAGGGGCTGGCCGTCGACGCCGTGCTCCCCGTGCCGCTGCACCCCTCCCGGGTGCGTTACCGTGGCTACAACCAGTCCTCGCTACTGGCGGCGGCGTTCACCCGGCGGGCGGGGCTGGACTATCACGACGATTGGGTGATCCGGGAGAGGAAGACCCGCTCGCAGGTGGGGCTTTCGCCCCAGGAGCGCTGGGACAACGTGTGGCAAGCGTTCCGCGTGGCGGCGCCGGACGTTCAGGGCGCCCGGGTGCTGCTCATCGACGATGTGCTGACCACCGGCGCCACGCTGGAGGCCTGCGCCCACGCCCTCCGGGAGGCGGGCGCCGCCGAGGTATGGGCGCTGACTCTCACCCGGGCCTCGCGCTCCCGGGGCGCTGCGTTCGGGCCCAGCGCGGGGCGGCCATAGGGTGGGGCGATAGG
>JAAZBQ010000420.1 GCA_012513725.1 Chloroflexota bacterium | reverse complement strand
TCCGGCACACCGCGCGACCGGGAGGCCAGATGGCCGACATCCTGTCCATCATCGACGGTCTGGGCGCGCACGTGGGCGTCTGCCAGGACGTGGGGCACTCGAACGCCAACGGCATGGACGCCGCCGCCGACGCCCGCCAGGCCGGGGACCGGCTCTTTGCCCTGCACCTGCAGGACAACGACGGCCTCGGCGAAGACCAGCACCTCATGCCCGGCGAGGGCACCATCGCCTGGGGCCCCTACCTCGCGGCGCTGGACGAGATCGGGTTCGCCGGCTTTCGCACCTTTGAGATCAAGGCCGCCGACGACCTGGCCGCCGACCTGGCGGCGCTGCAGCGCATCGTGGCGGACTGGAACGGGAGGTAGCCATGGCGCCCAGCACCCAGGACATCATTGCCTACGTCGGGGGGTTGGCAGGCCACGGGCTGAACCGCGACGAGGGGGTCAAGCACGGCGAACCGGATCGGGCGGTCGACGGCGTCCTGGTGTGCTGGATGGCCACCCGCCAGGCGCTGGAGACGGCTGCGCGGGAGGGCTGCGACCTGGTGCTGACCCACGAGAGCCTCTACTACCCCTACAACGCCACGGACCGGGACGACAACCCGCCGGGCTGGGAAGAGTGGCCGACGAACCGGGGCCGGCGGGAGGTCCTCGAGCGCCACGACCTGACCCTCCTGCGCGTCCACGGCTCGCTGGACGAGGTCGCCATCTATGACGATTTCGCCGCGTTGCTGGGCCTCGGCGAGCCGGCGCAGGCCGACGCCCTGGCCAGGGTCTATGACGTGGCGCCATGCACGGTGGCGGACCTCGTCGCCCGGGTCAAGCGCTGCACGGGCCTCGGCGCCGTGCGCGTCTCGGCGCCCCGGGGAATGGAACAGGTGGTGCGGCGGGTGGGCCTGCCCTGGGGCGGGCTGGGGCTGTTTGTGAACGTCGGCTATCAGCAGCGCCTAGTGGAGATGGGCTGCGACGCGATGATCGCCGGCGAGTCGGACGACTATGGCATGCGGTTCGGCGCGGATCTCGGCATCCCGCTCATCGAGACGGGGCACTCGGTCTCGGAGAACCCCGGGCTGCGCCGGTTCGCCGACATGCTGGCCGCGCGCTTCCCCGGGCTGCGGGTGGTCTATCACGAGTGCCCGCCGGCCTGGGAGATCGTATAGGGCGCAAAAGGGGGAGGTGAAGCATGCGGCTCGGTGGACCCGTTACGCCCCGTGACCTGGGGCCCGAGGAGTGGGCGGCGCGCGCGGGGGCGCTCGGCTATCGCGCGGCGAACGCCCCGCTGGACGAGTCGGCGGACGACGCCACGGTGCGCGCCTACGTTCGGGCGGCGCGGGAGGCCGACCTGGCGGCGGCCTACATCCGCGCGGTGGCTGCAGAAGGCGGGTGAGCGTGCGGCTGCTGCGCTGGATCGTGCTGGGCATCACCGACGAGCGGCTCCACGTGCGCCTGGTGCGCACGGCGGTTTCCTTCCTGCTCGTCTACTATGTAGCCATGCTGGGCAGCTACCTGTTGCTGCCGGAAGGCATCCTGCGGGGCAGGCATCCGATCATCAGCAGCCTGCAGTTCTCCACCGACCCCTGGGTGATGGGCCTGCAGGTTTTTGCCTACAACATCATCCCCGCGTGCCTCATCGCGGCCTCCAATCTGCTGGCCGAGAGATCACGCATCGCCCGGGGCGTGTACGTTCCCATTGGCTACTCGGCGTTCTGGGTACTCGTTGGCCTGTTCGGGGCGGTTACCGGGACCTGGTCGTTCGACGTCGTGACCACGGCGCCGCCCATTGCCTCGCGGGCGTGGCACCTGTTCGACGTCGCCCATCACGCCGGGCTTCTCGAGTTCGTGGGCTATCTGCTCATCGCGGTCACCTCATCCCGCCTGGTCCTCTGGTACTCGGACGGGAGGCGCATCGTCCGCAGCAGGGCTTGGAAGGACATCGTGACGCCCCCTATCGAGAAGGTTCTCCTCGCCGGGGGATTCGCCATGCTCCTAGTGGCAGCGGGGGTGGAGGCCGCGGCGATCGCCCGGCTGGCGGGCCTGTGAGCCCGAGATTGGCCCCGCTTGCCTTGGGGAAGCGCCTGTCGGGGCTTCCCCAAGGGAAGGTTCGCACGACTGTAGAGTCCATCGCTGAGGGCATACGACCATGACCAACGTTCTCCTCCTGATGTCCGATGAGCACAACCCGCTGTACTCCTCGCCCTATGGTCACCCGACGATCCGCACGCCGCACATGGAGCGGCTGGCGGCGCGGGGGACGGTGTTCGAGAACGCCTACTGCCCCTCGCCCCTGTGCATGCCCAGCCGGTCGTCGTTCATGACGGGGCGCTACGTCCACGAGATCCAGGTGTACAACAACTGCACCGCGAACCTGGGCTACACCCTGCCCACGTACGGGCGGATGCTGGCGGCCGAGGGCGTGCATAGCGTCCACGTGGGCAAGGTGCACGCCTACGCCCGGGAAGAGACGCTGGGCTTTGCCGAGATGCTGGTCCCCAGCGCCTGGCGCTATCCGACCGACCCCAACATCTCTCGGCAGCCGCTGGCCGTCCGCCCGGACGGCCCCGAGCGGGCCGACCGCTTCGGTCCCCATCCGAACCCCTTTGGCGAGGATGTCGTCCGCGTGGAGACGGCCATCGACTGGCTGCGGGAGTCGGCGCCCGAGCTGGAGGCCCCCTGGGTGCTCAGCGTGAACCTCAACGCGCCGCACTTTCCCCATTATGTCACCCAGGACCTCTGGGACCTGTACCCCGAGGGCGGCGACCTACCGGCCCACGGGAGGGACTGCGCCTCGGCCCAGCACTCCTACGCCCAGGACCTGCGCCGCCACTTTGGCACAGAGGGCTTTTCCGAGGAGCAGGTGCGCGGGCTGCGGCGGGGCTACCTCGGCGGGGTCACCTGGGTGGACGCGCAGTTGGGGCGGCTCCTGGCCGCCCTGGAGGATGCCGGGTTGGCCGAGGGAACGGACGTCCTCTATGCGGCGGATCACGGCGAGATGCTGGGCAAGTTCGGCATGTGGTGGAAGTGCACCCTCTACGAGGACTCGGTGCGGGTGCCGCTGATTGCGATGGGGCCCTCGTACGGCCGGGGCGTGCGGGTGCACACGCCGGTGAGCCTCCTGGATGCCCAGGCGTCGGTGTTTGCCGCCACGGGGGCGCGGCGGCCGGAGACGTGGCGGGGCCGACCGCTCCAGGAGATCGCGCCCGACGACGAGGGGCGGGTGGTGTTCTCCGAGTACCACGGCCACGGCACCCGGGCAGGGGCCTACATGGTGCGCGGAGGACGCTGGAAGTACATCCACTATGTGGAGGCGCCGCACCAGCTGTTCGATCTCGCCGAGGACCCCGACGAGACGGAGAACCTGGCCGCCGCCCGGCCCGACGTCGTCGCGAAGTTGCGGCTGGCGCTGGGTGCCATCTGCGATCCGGAGCTAGAGAACACGCGCGCCGAGGGGTTCATCCGCGGGCAGCTGGAGACCCTGGCCGATGTGGAAACGGGGAAAACGGAGGGCCGCACATGAACGTCGAAGCCTACCTGCGCGCCGCCGCGGCCAGCCGGGAGGAGCGCCTGCGCTGGTGGCGCGAGGCGCGATTCGGGATGTTCATCCACTGGGGCTTGTACTCGCAACTGGGCCGCAACGAGTGGGCCATGAACCGCGAGCGCATCCCACGGGCAGAGTACGAGCCACTGGCCGATACCTGGCGCCCCGCCGAGCGCCCCGCACGGGAGTGGGCGCGCCTGGCGGCCGACGCTGGCATGCGCTACGCCGTGCTGACGGCCAAACACCACGAGGGCTTTTGCCTGTGGGATACGGCCCAAACGGACTATAACGCCGTCCGCCGGGGGCCGGGCCGCGACCTGGTGGGCGAGTTCGTCGAGGCCTGCCGGGAGCACGGCCTGAAGGTGGGGCTGTACTACTCGCTGATGGATTGGCGCCACCCGGACGGCGTGCGCTGTGCCACCGACGACGCCGCCCGCCGGCGGTTCCTCGATTTCACCCAGGGTTGCGTGCGGGAGCTGTGCACCCAATACGGGCCCATCGACATCCTGTGGTACGATTGCCACTGGCCGCTGCGCACGCCGGTGCAGTGGGAGTCGGCAGAGATGAACGCCATGGTGCGGGCGTTGCAGCCGGGCATCCTGATCAACAACCGCTCGATGCTGAACGAGGATTTCGGCACGCCAGAGGAGCACGTCACCCCGGCGGCGGAGGGGCGCGCCTGGGAGGCCTGCATGACCCTGAACGGCTCCTGGGGGTACATGCCCTCGGCGATCGACTGGCGCTCGGTGCGGGAGATCCTCGCCATGCTGCGCACCGCCGCGGCGGGCGGGGGCAACCTGCTGCTGAACATCGGCCCCCGGCCCGATGGCTCGGTGCCGGATGAGGCCGTCGAGCGCCTCCGGACCGTGGGGCGCTGGCTGGGGCGCTACGGCGATGCAGTCTATGGGCCGCTGGATCGCGTGGCGGGGCGCATGGAGTGGATGCTCACCGGCCAGTGGACGCTGCGGGGCAACACGGCCTACTACTGGGTGGACCGCTGGCCGGGAACCACGCTGGCAATCGGCGGGCTGCAGACGCCCGTGCGGCGGGCCACCCTGCTTCCCAACGGCACGGAACTCATCGTTGAGCAAAGCGACCGCCGCCTGGTGCTGCGGGGCCTGCCCGAGACGAGCCCCGACGACATCGCCGGGGTGGCGGTGATCCGCCTAGAGTGCGATGGGCCGCCCCGACAGGTGCTCGGTTCGGGATACGAGACGCTGTAAGGGCGACGGGAAGTCACCCGGAGAACCCCCGAGGAGGTATGAGCCGATGGGCGAACAACCGAACCGAGCCTCCCTGGCCACCACCGCGCGCGTGGTGCGCGGCGGGGAGGCCGAGGATGTGCACCTGGAGGTGATCCTCGAGGAGCCCCTCTCCCTGGAGGTGAACGGCGAGCCCGTGGCGCTGCTCATGCGCCTGCCGGGGATGGAAAAGGAACTCGCCGTGGGCTTTTGCCTGAGCGAGGGTCTGGTGCGCTCCTTTGACGACATCGTCGGGGTGCGACACTGCGGCGAGGCG
>JAAZBQ010000419.1 GCA_012513725.1 Chloroflexota bacterium | reverse complement strand
CCACCGATGCCCGACGCAGGCCACGAACGAGACGGGCGCGGCGCGGGCGAACGCCACGGACGCAGGGGCGATGGATCCAGACACCCCGCCACTCCCGATGTAGCAGGCTCCTGCGTCCCGCTGTCTCCGTACCCTCCGCGTCACCCGTAGTCTTTCCGTGCCTCGGATTCGCCCGCCATGCGTGGCGCCGCCGTATCGCCAGCCACGCCGAGGGCGCACGGCTCGCCGGCCCCCAGGCAGGCGTGGCAACCCCCGCACACGGCGCCCCAGGGGCACCCGGCAGCATCCGGGCAGGCCGGGGCGGCGAACGCCTCCTCCAGCCGGCGGGACAGCGCCTCCAGCCCCTCGCGCCGCACATTGCCCACCTCGGCCGGGGTGAACGGGCAGGCCCACACGGCGCCATCCGGCTTGACGTACGTGAGCCCCCGCCCCGCCTGGCAGCCGGGGAACGAGCGCCCCAACGCCTCGATCCGCCGGGCGTCGCCCATCCCCCGCTCCCGGAGCGCGCGGGCCCAGAACTCGGGGAGAGCCACCGGGATCACGATCGCGGTGCCGTGGCGCTGCCGGTCGGCGATGATCTCCAGCAGGCGGCCCAGTTGGGTGGGGTCCAGCCGGAGGGCGTCTGCCTCCAGCCCGCGCCCCACGGGCACAAAGCGGTAGACGAAATGCGAGTAGGCGCCCAGGCGGTTGCCATAGTCGATGATCGGCCCCACCTCGTCGAGGTTCCGCGCCGTGGCCACCACGTTCAGGTGAAAGTAGAGCCCCAGCCTCGCGCACGTCTCGATCCCCCGGATGGCCCCCTCCCAGGCGCCGGGCAGCCCGCGGATCTCGTCGTGGAGGTCGGGGGTCATGGCGTCCAGCCCGATGACCACCCCCACCCGCAACGCCTTGAGCCGGCGGGCCAGGGGTTCATCCAGGAGGACGCCGTTGGTGGCGAGAAAGACGGCCAACCCGCCCCGCCGCGCCTGGGCGATGAGGTCCAGGAGGTCGGGCCGCATGAGCGGCTCGCCCCCGGAAAAGACCAGGATCCTGGCCCCCCACCCCGCCCGGCCGGCCTGGACGACCTGATCGACGAACGCCCGGGCCTCGGCGGTGGTCAGCTCATCCGGCGCCGCCTGGGGGCCGCCGGAGGCGTGGCAGTGGGCGCAGCGCAAGTTGCAGCGCTGGGTGACCTCCCACACCACGTGGGGCGCCGGCCCAAAGCAACCGATCCGCGTGGCCCCCGCCCCGGCCTGGAACAGGTTGTCCCAGCGCGCCGCCCAGCGCAGGAACGGCGCCGTCCGCCAGCCGGCCAGCCGCGCATACGCCCCGATCAGCCCCGCCTGCCGGGCCAGGGTGATCGGCGTCGAGAGCGCTTGACCCGCCCGCCGCGCGGCCCCGGCCAGTGGCCCGAGATCGGCCGGTCGCACCCTCATCCGCCGATCAGGAGGGCGATGGTCATGGCCAGGGGGATGGTCAGCATCCCGACGAACCCGCTGGCGCAGGCGGCCTCCAGCCGAGCCTTGTCGCGCCACTGGCCGCGGACCATCGGCACCACGCTGCGGATCAGGAGGATCGCCGGCAGGAGCGCCACCAGAAAGGCGGGCGCGCTGACCAGCCGGGAGAGCGGGGCGATCAGGAGGATGGCCGCCACGATCATGACGCTGTAGACCGCGGCCATCCGCTGCCGGCCGAACTGCACGGTGAGGTTGCGCTTGCCGGTGGCCACGTCGGCCTCGTAATCGGGGAACTCGCGCAGGATCTTGAGCGCCGGGATGGCCACCGCCCACGGGAGGAGCACCACGAGCGGCACGGTGCTGAACCCATGCTGGATGTAATACGCCCCAAAGACGATCAGGCCGAACCCCACGGCCATGAACGCCTCGCCCCACCCCCGGTAGGCGGCGCGGATCGGCGGGGCCGAGTAGAACCAGCCCACAAAGATGCCCAGCGCCCCGAGGGGCAAGGTCAGCGGACCGCTGTCCATCCGGAACTGCATCCACAGCCCCAACGGCACGGCGAGGGCAAAGCAGGCCACGGAAAAGATCAGCGCGTGGCGCCGCTTGACCAGCCCCTGCACGAGGACCCGGGTGCCCCCCGTGGTGGTGACGCCGACCTGGTGCGCGCCGCCGATGCGGTCGTCGTTGGCCGAATCGTTCTCATAGTCGAAATACTCGTTGGAGACATAGGTGCCGTCGGTGAGCAAAAAGAGGGCCACCATGCCCACAAAGAACAGGCCCCAATCCAGCGACCCACCCAGGCGCCAGGCCAACACGGCGCCGAGGATGTACGGCAGCTGGGCCACCGGATGCTTGTACAGCTCCTGCAGCTCGAGCCAGGGGCGCACACGCTGCCAGAGCGAGGCCCGCGGAGCAGTGGTCGTCGACATGGCATCCTCCTGATCAAGAGATCACCACAAAGAGCACAAAGGACACAAAGGAAGAACTCTCAGTCTCATGATCTTGCGTTGTGCGGGGCTACCGCCACTTCGTCCTCAAGTCCGCCGAGCGGCTTTCCACCCCCAGCACCCCAGGCCGCCCATCCCGGCGCGAGCCCCCCACAACCCGTCATCCTGAGTAGCCCATGGCGCCGCGGCGCCACTCATGGCGCAAGAAACCGCGGAAGGCAGACAGGATGCACAGGATTCACAAGATGGATCCTCGCGGCCGTCCGTCGAGGGTTCCCGAGT
>JAAZBQ010000048.1 GCA_012513725.1 Chloroflexota bacterium | reverse complement strand
AGGGTTCGCTTCATGGTGGGTTCCCTCCTTGGCTGCGAGGTCGTGGTCGCTCAGCCGGCAGGCTCCGTCTCGGAGAAGCACAGGGTCTGGAGTAGCTCGCGCAGGTGGGCGAGATCGCCATAGATCACCAGGTAGGCGTACGACGCGTCTCCGACGTGAACGGGCTCGGGGTATGAGACGATGAGTTGCGCCTCGTCGGCCATCTCGGCGGGCTGATCGTCCGAGGGGACGATGAGGCGCGCCGCGCGCCCGGCGACCACCAGGTGCTCGATAGTGGGGCTCGACCCGTACGGCTGCAGGCGATGGGCGGCGGCGCCGGCGGCCAGGGCATCGATCCCGCCCTCCGGGGCGTTCGCTACGTCGAGTTGCAGAAAGCCGTCCGCGCCGCCGACCCGGTGCCCGTCATACCCCGGGACGACCTGCCAGTGCTCGGGGTAGGTCAGAGACACGCGGTAGCGCTCGCTCCACGTGCGGACCCGGGCCACGGCCTCCACGGCGGAGGCGGACTCGAGCCGCTCGGCGAGGAGCCGCTCGAACTCGGCTGGCGCCGTTACCGCCTGCCCGCGAAAGTAGCCCTGCGCCCCCCACATACGGCCCGCCCCATGCTCCCACACGACGGCCTCGCCGTCGGGCAGCACCCAGCGGAGGCGGCGCTCCGCGGCGCCCTCGGGAACATCCGCCGGGGCGAGCGGCTGGGACAGGCTCTCCACGATACGGCGCAGGGCCTCGGGTTCGTCGATGCGCAGGCGCAGCGCATAGTGCCCCGTGGGGGTCCTGTCCAGTACGTCGATGCGCTCGGCACGCTCGATGGCGGCCTCCCTCAGGAGGTGGATCGGTCCCTGGGGAGATCGGACGGTCGCTTCCAGGTCCACGGTGGGGCCCGGGACGGCAGCAGGCGCCGGCGTGGTGGGCAGAGGCGCGGGGACGCTGGGAGAAACCGACGCCCCGGCACGGGTAAGGGGCGGGATGGGGGTCACGGTGGGGGACACGCTCGGCGCGGGCACACACGCCGCAGCCGCCAGCGCCACCAGAACGACCACCGCCCCGATGCCCCGTCTCATCCCACGCCCTCCTTTCGCTCCTTGTCGGCGGTCAGCGGCCGGTTGCTAGAAGTAGAACGCTGCGCCCGGCGGCAGGGTTCCCGGGTCAGCCGCTACAGCCTGGCCTTGCTGAGTTCATCCTGCAGCGCGCCCAGGCGTCGATGGGTGCTGCGCAGGTCGGCGATCAGGGTCCGCCAGACCGCCTGCTCGCCGAGGCGCGTGTGGAGGCGCCTGATCCTGCGCAGCACGCGAGCAGCACGCGCATAGTTCGGGCGGCCGCGCGCCCGCACCAGCGCGTCGACGTACTCTAGCCAGAGGCGAATCGCGTCCCGCGGCCGCTCGCCCTCCGCGGCGCGGGCCACCTCTATCCGCACGTCGTGGTTCTCCGGCTCTGGCGGGACCGGAGCGCGGGCCGCATAGCCCAGCGACGCGTCGATATCCCCGTCCGCGAGGGCGGCGCGCATCAGAACGCGCCACTCGCCCCGCTCCTCCAGCCGGCCCAGGATCGTCGGCCGGAGCGCGTCCCACGCCTCCGCGTCCAGGGCGATGTCGCGCAACTCCCGGTAGCGATCTACCGAGGGGTGCCACCAGAACAGCCGCTCCGCGAACTCGAGGGCTGCCCTCGTGCCCCCCTTGGCCCGAGCGCGCTCCCTGAGCCACTCGAGGAGGCGGGGATCGCCCTCCTCGGCGCGCTCCAGCACGGCGGCCTCGGCCTCTCGGGCGTGCCCGGCGTCGGCGAGCAGGTCAGCCAGGATGAGAACGTCGTCGAGGTGCGCCTCGGATAACACCTCCAGGGCCTCGTCGAGGCGGCCGCGATCCAGGAGGCGAGCCACGGCCTCCGGCCACAGGCCGGTCTCCCGGCAGAGGCTGAGGTACGCCTCGTCCGTCAGGGTATCGCCCTCGAGGTCCAGCATCAAGCGCCCCAGCGCGCGACGAGCGGCGCGATCGAGGGGCGACGCCCCCGCCGGAAGCGCCTCCCAGGCCCAGCCCGCCAGCAGACGCCGCTCGTCGTTGGCGGCCTCGCCGAGGAGGATGTCGTGTACCTCCTCGGCGATCGGCGGATGCGGCAGGTCCACCGCCCAGGCAAGCGCGCCGAACAGCCGCTCCAGAATCGGGGCCCGGGCCGCCGGCGAGTGCAGCCCGGCCAGGGCGCGGCCGAGCCCGGCGAGACATTCAGAAAAGACCGCGGCGAGCAACTGGTAGTCGTCGGCCACGTCGGCATACTGGGCCATGATCTCCTCGGCCAGTATGCTGTAGACGCCGACCGCCGCACTCGAGTCGCCGGCCGCCTCGTGGCGGACGCCGACCTCGAGGAGCGGGCCGAGGTCCTCGGCGATGGTGTCTGCCGCGCGCCACGCGTCATAGCCGCCGCGGAGGAAGGCCTGGACCGCCGCCCGGCGGACGGTCTCCAGATCGGGCGAGTCGCCAGCCAGGTCGATCAGGGTGCGCAGGTCGGGGTACCGATCGATCATGCGCAGGATGATCGCCACGAGTTCGTCGTGGCCGCGACCCAGCAGGTCGGTGGCCAGGTCCTCGGGCCCGCCAAAGGCATCCGGCTGGGCGAGCCAGGTCAACAGAAGGGCGGCCACGTGCTTGCAGCGCCCGCGCCCGCCGACCGGGCACGTACAATAGCCCCCCTCGATACCCTCGTCGCCCACGTATACCTCGGCGTCGTAGGGGGTCGGGAGGGAGCCGCGCACCCGCGCGCGGAGCAGCCCCCCCTCACGCTCCGGGAGGAGCACCCGCCCCTCGGCGAGGTACTCGCGGCCGCGGGCGAACGAGTCCTCGCCCACCCAATCGGCGATATCCTCTTCCGACAGATCGTCGAGCCAGTCCATCATCACCGCCCACGATGCTCTGTGGGCATTGTACTTGGCGAGGCGCGCGGGGCAAGCGTTACGCGGCGCCTGGGGCGCGGCTTGACGTGGCCCGGCGAAGCGCCTATTGTCCCCTGTTGCGCGGAACGACTGACACGCCAGAGCGCTAGACCACGGGGAGGCGGCTGTGGAGACCAAGCGCCGAACGGAACTCGCGGGCTGGTACCGTCGAGCCCTGCTCGACGATGTGGTGCCCTTTTGGCTGCGCCACTCGCTGGACCGCGAATACGGCGGCTACCTGACGTGCCTGGATCGTGACGGCTCGGTCTACGGCACCGACAAGGCGATGTGGCTGCAGGCCCGGGAGGTGTGGCTCTTTGCCACCCTGTACAACACCCTGGAGCCGCGCCCCGAGTGGCTGGAGGCCGCGCGCCTGGGCTACCGCTTTCTGCGGGAGCACGGCTATGACGCCGATGGGCGCATGTTCTTTGCCACCACCCGGGAGGGGCGACCGCTGCGCAAGCGGCGCTACCTGTTCACCGAGACGTTTGGCGCCATCGCCGGCGCCCAGTACGCCGTGGCCGCCGACGACGAGGCGGCCTGGGACCTCGCCCTGCGGACCTACCGGTTGGTAGTAGACCTATACCGCGACCCGGCCAGCCACCCGGAACTCGCCGCGACCCTGGCGCCCAAGACGATCCCCGGGACGCGCCGGACCAAGTCGCACGCCATGCCCATGATCGTCGTGGCGACGAGCCAGGAGATGCGCAGGGCATCGGGCGACGCGTCGTACACGGCGGTCATCGATGAGGCCATCGACGAGATCCTGACCCATTTCTGCCATCGCGATGAACGGGCGCTGCTGGAGACCGTGGGCCCGCACGGCGAACGTCTGGATACCCCTGAGGGAAGAGTGGTGAACCCGGGCCACGCCATCGAGTCCGCCTGGTTCATGCTCCGCGAGGCCCGCTACCGGGACGACCGGGGCCTGCAGCAACGGGCGCTCGAGGTGCTGGACTGGTCGCTGGAGTGGGGCTGGGACGAACCCCATGGCGGTCTGCTGTACTTTGTGGATGTCGAGGGGCGCCCGCCGGAACAACTGGAATGGGACATGAAGCTCTGGTGGCCGCACACCGAGGCGCTGTATGCCCTCCTCCTGGCCCACGAACTCACTGGCGAGGGGCGCTACCTGGCGTGGCACGATCGCGTACATGCGTGGAGCGTCGCGCACCTGACCGACCCCGCCTATGGCGAGTGGTACGGCTATCTGCACCGCGACGGCTCGGTGGCCCTGCCGGCCAAGGGATCCATGTGGAAGGGAGCCTTTCACGTCCCTCGTTCGTTACTCTATTGCATGCAGTTGCTGGAAGCCCCGGCCCCGGAGGTCGGGCCAGCGACGTTGCCGACTATACCATGAGCGCTGGAGGACGCTGCGCCCTCCGGCGGGCACCATATCAAAGGAGACCGGATGCCATTCCCCGTCGTCCAGGCCGCCACCCTGGCGGGCCAGGCCCTACGCTTACCTACCGATCTCGCACACGAACAGAACGTCCTCCTCGTCCTCTTTTCCCGTGAGCAGCAGATCGGGATCAACTCCTGGATCCCCTACGTCAAAAGGATCGAGCAACTCTACGACACGCTGGGCCTCTACGAGGTGCTGGTGCTGGGGCGCGCGTGGTTTGGCTCCCGCGCCATCACGAACGCCCGGCTGCGCGCCGACATCCCCAACCCGTCGCTCCGGGCGCGCACGATCCCGCTCTACATCGATCGCGCGACTTTCCTCCGCGCGCTGGATCTGGCCGCCACTCCCGAGATCTCGGTCCTCCTCGTCGACCGCGAAGGGCACCTCTCCTGGAACACCCGGGGCCAGGTGACCCCGGACAAGGTGCAGGCGCTGGCCCAGGCGATCGCCGACACCAGGCCTCGTGAGAGGTAGGGGTTCACGTCCGCCCAGGGCATACACGCACAAGGAGCGCGGTAGTGAACCTACCGCGCTCCTTGGATCGTCGCCTCGGGGGCACGTCGGTCTCAGGCGGCCCGTTCGCCTTCCCGGGCCTGGGCGCCGAGCGCCCGTTTGAGGAAGGCCTTGGCCACGTGCACCGGCACCGCCAGGCCGACGTCGGGGCCGACCATGACGGTGTTCAGGCCCACCAGGCGGCCGGCAGCGTCCACCACCGGCCCTCCCGAGTGGCCGGGGCGCAAGTGGAGGCTCAGGGCGAGCCACTCGCGCTCCGACAGGGGCATCTCTGGCAGGGCCCTTCCGCTGCCGATCACGACGCCGGCCGTGAGGCCGCCGGTAATCCCCCAGGGATGGCCTACGGCCATCACCCATTGCGCGGGGCGCAGCGTGCGCGAGTCTCCCAGGGAGATGGCTGCCAGGCCGGCCACGTCGATGCGCAGCGCGGCGAGATCCAGCCCCTGATCCGCCGCCACCACCGTGGCGGCGAACGTGCGCCCGTCCGAGAGGTCGACCTGGGGAGGCCGACGGCCGATCACGTGGGCGTTGGTCAGGATGAGGCTGTGCCCGGTTGCCGGGTCCTCGTCCGAGTGCCACACGGCGCCGGCGCCGGCCCCCGCTCCGTTACGAACGCGCACCAGGGTGCCGAGTGCGGCGGCCGCGACGGTGTGGATGTCGACGTCGAAACGCGCCAGCAGGCCTACGTCCCCATTCGTCCCCATCGCCTCGTTCTCCAATCGTTACGTCGAGTTCTCGCGT
>JAAZBQ010000418.1 GCA_012513725.1 Chloroflexota bacterium | reverse complement strand
CATGGAAGGGGCTAGGGGAGGTGGTGTTCGCGCGGCGCGACGCCCGGGACGTGTGCATCGTCGAGGTCGATGGCGAGTACCGGATGATCTACTGCCAGTCAGAGATCGTCGACGGCGTGCCGCGCAGCGCCATCCTCGCCCGGCGTTCCGCGGACCTGAGTGTCTGGAGCGCGCCCGAGGTCCTTCACGCGGACACGGCCCGGCCGGCCGAGCACTCGTACCTGGAGTCGCCCTACCTCGTTCCAGAGGGGGACGGCTGGTACCTGTTCTGCCGCCACCGCCTGCTGGACGACCGGCGCGCCACCACCGTGTACTGGGCGGAAACGCCCGAGCGTTTTCCCTCCGGCGAGCGCGCCTGGTGCGCCCAGATCCCCGACTGCCACGCCCCAGAGATCGTCCGCTCGGGCGACCATTGGTACATCGCGCGGGTCAGCGGCCCGCCCCACGCGGGCCCCGGCGGGCTCGCCGACGAGGGCTGGGTGGACGTCGCCCGGCTGACGTTCGACTAGCACGAGGAGACGCTCACCATGCTCGACCTCTCGGCGCGTTTTCCGCGCTACCTGGCCCACGACCCCGCCGTGCCCGTCTGGTGCGTGTCGCCCGAGGGTGGGCCGACCACCCACCGGTTCTTTGATACCTCGCCGGTAAGCCCGTCCGGGCGCTACATCGGCCTCACCCGCCTGCCCTACGAGGGGCGCCCACCGACCCCCGGCGACCCGGCGGAGGTGCTCGTCGTGGACCTGGTGACCGGCGCGGAGCACGTCGTCGCCGAAACCCGTGGGTGGGATACGCAGCTCGGCGCCGGCGTGCAGTGGGGCGCCGACGACCGGGCGCTGGTGTACAACGACCTGGACACGACCACCTGGCGGCCGTACGCCGTGGTGCTGGATCCGGCCACGGGCGTTCGCCGCCGGCTGCGGGGACCCGTCTACATGCTCTCCCCCGACGGTCGGCAGGCGCTGAGCCCCGACTTGGTGCGCATCGCCCGGGCGCAGGCCGGCTATGGCGTCGTCGTGCCGGAGGATCGCGTGCCGGCCAACACCGGCGCCCCCGAGGATGATGGCCTGTACCTGACCGACATGGAGACGGGCGCATGCCGGCTGCTCGCCTCCTTGGAGCGCATCGTGGAAGCGTGCCGCCTGCCCCGAACCGGCTCTCAGGGAAACCCGCTGGACTATTACGGCTTTCACGCCAAGTGGAACCCCCAAGGCGACCGCATCATGTTCGTGGTCCGCGCCAAGCCTCGGGGGCAGGGGCCCGAGCGACGCGCCGTGGTGACCATGCGAGCCGACGGCTCGGAGATGCACGTGGCCATCTCGCCGGACCAGTGGGCCCCCGGCGGCCACCACCCGAACTGGCTGCCCGACGGCGAGCGACTGCTCATGAACCTGAACCTGCGCGGCGAGGGGATGCTGCTGGTCAGCACCCGCTACGATGGCAGCGATCTGGGCCCGATGACCGAGGCCGTGCCCGGCTCCGGGCACCCCAGCCTGCACCCCGACGGCCGCCACGTCCTCACCGACGCCTACACCCACGAACCCCTGGCCTACGGCGACGGCACCACCCCCCTGCGCCTCATCGACCTCCAGAGGGGAGAGGAGAGGACCCTGGCGCGCATCCGGACGCTGCCGGACGACGAGGGCCCGGGCCGGATGTGGCGGGTGGATCCCCACCCCGCCTGGGATCGCTCCTTTCGGTGGGCGGCGTTCAACGCCTGCCCGGACGGCGTTCGCCGGGTGTACCTGGCGGACCTCTCGGAGCTGGTGGCACCTGCCGATGGAGCATCGGTCGAAGGGGCAGACGCATGAGCGACGAGAGGATCATGCGCTCGACGGTACGCCGCGACCGGGCCAGCGAGGAGCGCCGGATGCTGCGCGACTGGGGCCTGCTGCTGGCCTGCAGCCTGGCGATCTTTTTCATCAACACCCGACCCGACCTCAAGACGACGGACGATCGCTTCTGGGGCCACGTGATCGCCCAGGCCGGGCACCTGCTCAGCCACGTGGTCCTCGGCGCGCTGGCCTGGCGGGCGGCGACGCGCACCTTTGGCCATCACCTGGGCTACTGGCTGGCCTACGGGGCCTCCGTCGTGCACGCCATCGTGGACGAGTGGGTGCAGATGTACGTGCCGACCCGCAACGCCAACATCGAGGACGTGCTGTACAACATCGCGGGGGTATCGCTGGGCATCGCCCTGATGGAGGTGTGGCGCTGGCGCGCCGAGCGACAGGCCCTCCGCCACCGACGACGCGGCGGATCCTAGGGTCACCCATGGCCGGTGGAAAGCGGTACGCGCTGGTGGTCGCGGGCACCCTGTGCGTGGTGTTGGGAGCGGTGGGGGTCGTGCTGCCCGTGCTCCCGACCACCCCCTTTTTGCTGCTCGCCGCGGCCCTCTATGCGCGATCATCGCCCCGGTTCTACCACTGGCTGCTTGACACCCGCCTCTTGGGAGAGTACATCCGCAACTACCGGTCCCGTCGCGGCATCCCGCTCCGCACCAAGGTGCTCGTGCTGGGCTTTCTCTGGGCCACCATCGGGTACTCGGCCTGGATGGTCGTAGCGCAGGGGTGGGTGCGCCTCGTGCTCCTGGCCATTGCCGTGGGGGTGACGGTGCACCTGGCCGCCTTTCCTACCTACCGGCCCTCCCGCGTCGGCAACGAGGAACGTCCCCCGGGTGAGCCCTGACGCACTCCGCGCATCAGGGGCAGGACCGGTCGTCAGACCAGGACCCGCGTGCTATAATGGCCCCCGTCGCCGACCGATCCCGATGATCCCAGGCGCGCCCGACCGATCCGACCAGTAGACGCAGCGGGAGAGTCCCCTTGTCACCCTGTCACACCCCGTTCCGGCATCGCTGCGCAGCACCCGGCCGCGTGCTGCTCGCCCTCCTGATCGCCGTGCTGGCCTCCTCCGGCTGCGCCCGCATCGCCGCGCTGGAGCATCCCACGGCCACGCCCCTGCCCACCGCCACGCTGCGCCCGACCTTTACGCCCCTGCCGAGCGCCACGCCGACGCCCGCGGCCTCGCCCACCCCGAGCGTGACGCCAACGCCCACGCTCCCCCCGCTGGCTGCCGAACTCGCCCTGGAGCCCCAGTTGGCCCAAGGCGGCACGGCGCTCCTGCGGGTGACGAGCAACGTGCCGGCCACTGCCTCCGGCACGGTCGGCGACCGCGACCTGGGCTTTGTCAGCCGAGACGGCCTGGAGCACATGGCCCTCATCGGCGTAGACGCCATCGCCGGCCTGAACCGGCTGCCGGTGGCCGTCACCCTGGCCACGGACGCCGGCGAGACGTTGGCCCTGGACACCGCCCTGCAGGTGGTGGCGGGCGAGTTTGAGACCGAGTACCTGGTCTTTGAGCCGGAGACCGACGCGCTGCTGGAGCCCAGCATCTCGCAGCCCGAGTTCGCGCGCGTCGCAGAGGTGTACGCGGGCTTTGCGCCGGAGATTCGCTGGGAGGGGCCCGTTGTCTGGCCGCTGCCCGAGCCGTACGTCACCTCGGCGTTCGGTACCCGGAGGCAGTACGGCGACCGCTTTGCTTCCTACCACGCCGGCATCGACCTGCGCGCGTGGACGGGCACGCCCCTGGTGGCGGCCGCCAATGGGGTGGTGGTCCTGGCCGAGGCGCTGCAGGTACGCGGCAACGCCGTCATCCTCGATCACGGCGCAGGAGTGTTCACTGGCTATTTCCACCTGGACACCATCGGCGTCGAGGTGGGCCAGGAGGTGGCGGCCGGCGAGGAGATCGCCACGGCCGGCGCCACCGGGCTGGTCACCGGAGCGCACCTCCACTGGGAGGTGCGCGTGGGCGGCGTGGCGGTGAGCCCCAGCGAATGGACGGAGCAGGAGTATCGCTAGCGTCACACTTGAGGACGGGTCGCACCGCCCGAGGAGGGAACACGTGAGCGAGCACGGCAGGTTCTACACCGATCGCACGCTGGTGATGGCCCATCGCGGGGCGCGGGGGCTGGCGCCGGAGAACACCCTGGCGGCCTTTGCCACCGCCATCGAGGTGGGGGCCGACGCCATCGAGCTGGACGTGCAGCCCTGTGCGACGGGCGAGATCGTGGTGATCCACGACGGGGTGCTGGACCGGACCACGAACGGCAGCGGCCCCGTGGCCGAGGCCACCTTTGAGGCGCTCCGCAGCCTGGACGCCGGCTCTTGGTTCGGCGCCGAGTTCGCTGCAGAGCGCATCCCCACGCCCGGGGAAGTGCTGGACCTGGCCCGGGGGCGGTTGCTGGTGAACGTCGAGATCAAGACCAGCGGCCCCGAGGATCTCGGCGTCGAGGCACAACTGGCGGAGGCGATCCGCGCGCGGCGCATGGAGGGCGAGGTCCTGATCTCCTCGTTCAACCCCTCGGCGCTCCTCCGCATAAAGCGCCTGGCGCCTGCGTTGCCTCGCGCCCTGATCTACAGCAGCCTGCAGGTCTTTCCGCTGGACCTCGGGCTCCTGGGGCTGACCGCGCTACACCCGCGGGTGGGCCTCGTGCACGGGGCGATGGTAGAGATGGCCCGCGCGCGGGGCTATGCCGTCAACGCCTGGACCGTGAACGATCCGGCGGACATGCAGGCCATGATCGCTCTGGGCGTCGACGCCATCACCACCGACCACCCGGAGCGCCTGCGCGCCCTGCTGCCCAGGGCGTGACCTGGGGCCAGCATGGACGCAGGAAAGGGGGATGACGTGAAGGACGAGCATCCACTGGTGCAGTTGGCGCGGGAGACGATCGCGGCCTATGTGTGCGAGCGGCGCGTCCTGCCGCCGCCAGAGGACCCCTCTGAGGAGATGGGCGAGCGACGCGGGGTGTTCGTGTCGCTCCACCGCGAGGGAGAGCTGCGGGGATGCATCGGCACCATCGAGCCGGTGCGCGGCAACGTGGCCGAGGAGATCATCGCCAACGCCATCAGCGCGGCCACCCGCGACCCGCGCTTCGCCCCGCTAACGGAGGGCGAACTGGAGAACCTGGAGATCTCCGTCGACGTGCTCACCGAGCCGGAGGAGGTCCCCTCGGCGGATCACCTGGACCCCAAAGAGTACGGGGTGATCGTCGAGTGCGATCGGCGGCGCGGCCT
>JAAZBQ010000047.1 GCA_012513725.1 Chloroflexota bacterium | reverse complement strand
AGCGCCTGCCGAACGGCAATACGCTCATCGCCGACACGAACAACAATCGCGTCATCGAGGTGACGCCGGAGGGCGAGATCGCCTTCTCCAGCGACGACTGGGGCGGCGGCTCGGGCCGCCTCTCCGATGGCACCCACCTGGCATACCCCAACGACGCCCACCTGCTGGACGATGGCACCCTGCTGATCACCGACCGGAACAACGACCGCTGCGTCATCGCCTCCCGCGACGGGGTGGCCCTGTGGGCCTATGCCCACAAGGTATCCCACCCCCACAACGCCGATCCGCTGCCCGACGGCAACGTGCTGATGGCAGATTCCGACGGGCGAACCATCCTGGAGGTGAACCGGGCGGGGCGCGTGGTGTGGTCCTACGGCGACGGCACCCCGGAAACCCTCTGCTGGCCCCGAGACGCCGACCGGCTGGGGAACGGCAACACCCTGATCACCGACTCCAAGAACAACCGGGTGATCGAGGTGACCCCCGGGGGGCAGGTGGTGTGGGAGTACGCCGTCGACCACTTTGCCAACTTTTACGAGGCGGACAAGCTGCCCGACGGCAACGTGCTGATCTCCGACCAGCAACACAAGCAAGTCCTGGAGGTGGATCCGACGGGGGCCGTGGTGTGGCAGTGGCACAACTATTCCATGGAGCGGCCGGTGAACGCCCGCCTGGTGAACGGCGCCTTTCGCGACCGCGACCTGGACGGCCTGCCCAGCGGCTGGATCCTGGCGACCCGCCTAGCCGAGGGCGGCGGGGAGGTGATCTGGGACGAGGGCTGCTCGCCGCGGCCCTGCCCGGGGATCGCCTACGACCGGTTGGGCGCCGTGTACCTGCAGCAGTACGTCGAGGCGGCGCCAGGGCAGCGCTACACGTGCACCGGGCAGCTGCGCGTCGCGGGGCTTGTGGAAGGCGTCGCGTACCTGCAGATTGCCTTTGTGGATGCCTGGGGCGGCTATGTCGGCGACGTGCTGACCCAGCCCAAGGGCCACCCCTTTTCCGGGGACAGCGACTGGGCCCAGGACACGTTCGAAGCGGTGGCGCCTCCGCAGACCGTCTGCGCCGAGGTCCGCATCTGCATCACGGGCCCAGGCAAGCTGTGGGCCCGGGGATTGATGCTCTTTACCTGAACCGGGGGAACACGATGAAGCATCGCATCGCCTGCGTTGGCCTGGGCGGCTATGCGGCGAACTATATCCGCATTGCCCGGGCGCTCCGGGACGAGGGACGGGTCGAGATCCCGGCGGTGGTGGAGATCCATCCCGAGCGCTTTCGCGACCTGCTGGACGACCTCACCGCCCACGGGACCCGGGTCTACACCTCGCTGGACGGCATGTTCGCTGCCGAGCGGGACATCGACCTGGTCACCATCGGCACCGGCGTGCACCTGCACTGCCCGATGGCCCTCGAGGCCCTGGCCCACGGCTGCCACGTCCTCAGCGCCAAGCCCTCCACCACCCTGGTGCAGAACGTCGACCGCATGGCCGAGGCCGCCCGCCGGGCGGATCGGCTCCTGGCCATCGACTTTCAGCACGCCTACTCGGAGGCTGCCCAGGCGATCAAGGGCGCCATCGCCGAGGGGCGCATCGGGCGGGTGCAATCCATCGTGGCGCGCCTCGTATGGTGACGGACCGCGCGCTACTACCGGCGCAACACCTGGGCGGGGCGTTACATGCTCGGCGACCAGTTCGTCCTCGATGGGCCGCTGAACAACCCCCACGCCCACTATATCCATAATGCTCTCTATTTCGCCTCGGCGGACCGCCACGGCTTTGCGGCGCCGGTGCGCATCCAGGCGGAGCTGTACAAGGGCCACGACATCCAGGGGGAGGACACCGTCTGCGCCCGGGCGGAGACCGACTCGGGGGTCGAGATCCTATTCCTCTCCACCCTGTGCGGTGAGGGCGGCGTGAACCGCACCGATATCGACATCCACGGCGACCGGGGCAGCGCGCTGTGGTCGTTCGATCGCTATCGGATCGCCCCCCACGAGGGAGAGGCGGTCGAGCGGCCCACGAACAAGATCACGTCCGAGCCCGTCGTGCGGCACGTGTTGGAGTGCCTGGAGACCGGCGAGCGCCCGCGGGTGACCATCGAGGACACCCGCGGCCACGTGCTCTTTTCCAACGGCGCGTACGAATCGGCCCGGGCCATCCCGCGCCTGCCGGCGGACGCCCTGCGGGT
>JAAZBQ010000417.1 GCA_012513725.1 Chloroflexota bacterium | reverse complement strand
CGCCTCGGGGTGCAGCGCCGGCGCACTAACGGACATGCATGCGGACCCTGGGTAGGATGTCCCGCTCGATGGCGGCCGGCTCCATCCCGTACAGGGTGCGGAAGTAGGCCATCACCTCGCCGTGCATGTCGACATCCTCAAAGCGCTCCGGATGGATGTGGGTTGCCAGCCAGTTCATGCCCAGGATCCAGCGCGGCTCGGGCTGGTCCCAGCCAAAGATGTCCTGGGGAAAAGCGTAGAGGTCGCCGTCCTGGACGGCCCGCAGGGCAGCCCACTGGGGGTTTGCCTGGAGCCCCTCGATGATCTCCTGGGGGTCGAGCGTGTACCACACGATGACAAAGATCATGTCGGGGTCCCAGCGGGCGATCTGCTCCAGGTTCACCACCGTCCAGCCGTCCGTCGGGGCCGCGGAATCGAGCCAGACGGGGTGGCCGCCGGCCTTCTCGACCTCCACGGTCTGCATCCAGGTCCTGGCCGGCACCTGCACGGCGACCTCGCCGCCGCGGTCGCTGTACTCGAGCAACAGCACCCGCGGCCTGTCGTCGTTGGGCACCTCGGCGGTGCGCTCGCTCAAGCGGTCGAGGCGGGAGCGATAGAACGCGGCGATCTCGTCTGCCCGCTCGGGGTTGCCCAGCACTGCGCCCACGTTGGCCAAATCGGTAAAGAACTCCTCAACCGTCTCCAGCCCAACGTAGAGCACCGGGATGTCGATCTGGGCCAGGGCGTCGGCCGTCTCGTCCTCGGCGATTCCCTTCATGATCACCAGGTCGGGCGCCAGCGTGGCGATCTGCTCCACGTTGGGATGGGCGTCCAGCGTGGGCACCTGCTCGAAGCGGGGGTCCACGAACGGCAAAAAGTCGCTTGCGGTTGCGCTGCGCGATTCGGTGCCGACGAGGCGATCGCGCCCCTCGGGGAACATGTAGAGGAGGTGCAGCGCCATGTGCGGGCCGCGCCCTACTACGACGACCCGCCGCGGGAGGCTCTCGAGCTCCACCGTGCGGCCCGCCGCGTCCACCAGCGAGACGGGACCCCCGAGCGGGACGTCGTCCGCACCGGCGGACTCCGATGGCGTGGTGCCCTCCGCTGGTGCGGCCGGCTTGCCCGCGCGGATCTCCACGACGCCGCGCACCCAGGTGCTCTTGCTCATGCCGGGCATCACGGCGTCCAGCGCGCCCCCTTTGGCGTAGGCGAGCAGGCACTCGTCGGTGATCTCGGCCACCGTGACGTTCGCGGCATAGCCGTCGCTGGCGACCAGGGCGACATCGCTCACGTCGCTGCCGGCCGCCTCGAGCACGGCTCCCAGGCCCACGCCCGCATAGTCGGTGCCGCCCACCGTGACGGCCGCCTGCTCGAGCGCCTGGAGGGTGGCTAGGGTGAACGACTCACCCAGTACGGTGAGGATCACGGGCTCTTTGGTCGGTGTGGGTTCGACGGGCGCCGCTGCCTCCGCCGGCTCTGTCGGCGCCGGTCCGCCGGCGCCGGGGATCTGGCAGCCGGTCAGACCCAACGCGACGAGGACGAGCAGATATGCGACGGTAACGAGGGAACGACATCTGGAACGATGCATGATAACCTCCCAAGAGCATCTAGCGACTGGGGCGATCGAGGGGGCTGGGGCTGTTGCCATCTCCCGCTGCGCCGCCGCAGGCCGCATCGCAACGGGGATCGGCGGCGCAGCCGCCCGCCCCCGACAGGAGGGGGCGCAAGGGCTTGGGCTTGGCCTCAGGGCATGGAGAGCGCGGTGGGAGCGGGCCACTCGGTGTGACGGGGCCGGCGTGAGGCTGGGCACGATGGCTGTCCTGGCTCCTTTGCGTGAAATGGGTGCATAAGGGAAAGGAGGGGAGCAGCATCAAACGGGGGCGCAGCGCGCGGCGCCTGCCTCGTTGGGATCTGCGCCACCTCTCCTTTCCAAGCATGGGAGGCGCGGGGGTTTCCCCCCGCACCCTCGGGGCGCACGGCGACGCGAGCATCGCCGTGCGCCCACCGGTCGCAGCACCGTACCTGGAGGCCCAGGCACCGCGACTCGGAGAGACGCGCTATGTGGTTGGGCGGGAGTATAGGCCGAGGGGAT
>JAAZBQ010000416.1 GCA_012513725.1 Chloroflexota bacterium | reverse complement strand
GCCCCGGCACCGATCCGGCTGGACCCGGCCCCCGTCATCGAGGCCCAGCGACGCGTCGGGGCGGAGGGCATCGTGCGCGGCTGGGCGGCCGGCTATGGCCAGGGCTCCCCCTGGCAGGATCTCTGCATCCTGATGGGCACCGAGCAGGCCATCCTGTCGGCCATCGACGACCCCACGTTCACCCACCATGCGCTGGGCGCCCTCCTGGAAAAGCGCCTGCGCTACGTCGAGCTCCTCGAGGGGGTGCCGCTGGACCTCGTCGAAGCGGGGGGCGGGGCGGCCTCCAACACCGTCATCAGCCCGCGGCTGTTCCGGGAGTTCGTGCTGCCCTACGACGTGGTGCAGACGGAGGCGCTGCACGCGGCGGGGATGCGGGTGGTGTACCACCTGTGCGGCGGCTTGATGCACATGTTGGAGATGGTCGCCGAGATGGGCGCCGACGGCCTGGAGACGATGACGCCGCCGGGGATGGGGGGCGACTGCGACCTGGCCGAGGCGGAGCGGCGGGTCGGCCGACGACTCTTTTTCGTCGGTGGGTTCGACCAGTCGACTGGCCTGGAGCGCGGGACGCCGGAGGTGGTGCGCGAGCAGGTGTTCGCGTTGCACGCCGCCTGCCCGGAGGGGGGCTATGTCTGCTCGCCCTCCGATCACTTTTTCCACGGCGATCCCGAGAACCTGGCCGCGTTCGTGGCGGCTGCGCGCGAGTGCGTGTACGCCTAGCCGTGTCGCGGGCTGTAGTTTGCGTGTTATGGTATCGTATTTGACGACGTCATCCGCCTGAGTAGAATAAGAGTCCAGTAGCGCAGTGAGGAGAGGTCAAGTATGCCGCAACTTGGTACGCCCGAACTGATCATCATCATGGTCATCGTGCTCTTGATCTTTGGAGCTGGCAAGCTCGGCACCCTGGGCGGCGCCCTGGGCAAGGGCGTCAGGGACTTTCGCGACTCCATGCGGACCGATGAGGAAGAGGACGGCGAGTCGCCCACTCCGTCCGAGCCCAAGCGCACCGTGCAGCCCACGGCGGTTCAGGAAGCGGACGCCGCCGAGGCGAGCGATGGGGGCGAACAGGCATAGGGCCACCCGATTCCGGGACACGCGAAGGAGAGAAACATGCCCCACCTAGGGACTATGGAACTAGTCATTATCCTCGTGATCGTCATGCTCGTCTTTGGCGCCGGCAAGCTCTCCTCTATCGGAGGGGCGCTGGGCAAGGGCATCAAGGAGTTCAAGCAGGCCACGAAGGAGATCGAGGGAGCCTCCGAAGACGTCAAGGCGGCGGCGGACGAGGTCAACGAGTAGACCGTGTAGAGCGCCCACCCGGTTGCGCCCTCGCGTGAGACCGGCCGTGCTCCCACGCATCGGCTGATTCCGAGCCCGGCAGTGCCATCACCAGGCAAATGGTGGGGCTGCCGGGCTTGATATTTCCCCCCAGCCTGCTACACTAACCCCGCTCTGGGCCTGCATCGCGCGGGCCGCCGCCGATTCCTCGCGTGTGCTCCCCAAGGAGGATGCCATGTTCGTCCTGAGTGGCTTTGCCGACGAGATCTCGCCCGAGCTGGATGAGCAGCTGGACGTGCTGCAGTCCCTCGACATTCAGTACCTGGAGTTGCGCGGGGTGTGGGGCAAGGGCGTGCTGGCCCTCTCCGACGAGGAGACGCGCACCATTCGCGACGCGCTCAAGGCCCGGGGCATGGGCGTCTCGGCCATCGGTTCGCCCATCGGCAAGATCCGCATCGACGACCCCTTCCCGCCGCACCTCGACGACTTTCGCCGGGCGCTGGACCTGGCCGAGTTCTTTGGCACGCAGTACATCCGCATGTTCTCCTTTTTCGTGCCCGAGGGCCAGGCGGAGGAGTACCGCTCTCAGGTGATGGATCGCCTCGCTGCCCTTCTCGAGGAGGCCAAGGGACGCCCCGTGACGCTCCTCCACGAGAACGAGAGCCGCATCTATGGCGACGTGCCCAGTCGCTGCCGCGACATTCTGGAGACCATGGATTCGCCCCAGCTGCGGATGACCTTTGACCCGTCGAACTTTGTTATGCAGAACGTTCACCCCTTTACCGACGCGTACCCGCTGGTAAAGGATTATATCGTCTACATGCACATCAAGGATGGCGACATGGCGACCAAGCGGGTGGTGCCCGCCGGCGAGGGCGACGGCCAGGTCCGCGAGGTGCTCGCGGCGCTCCACGAGCGGGGGTTCGAGGGCTTTGCTTCGCTAGAGCCGCATCTGGCCCACGCCGGCGAGTTCGCCGGGTTCAGCGGCCCCGACCGCTTTGGCAAAGCCGCCGAGGCGCTACGTGCCGTGTTGCGGGAGATTGGCGCCTAACATCGCGGCCCATCGCGGGAGGAAACGGCAGGCATGACGCAATCGGGGGGCTCCATGACAGATCCGAAACCTATCGCCAAGGGGGTGGTGCCGGTGGCCGGCATGGGCACTCGGCTCTTACCCGCCACCAAGTCGCAGCCCAAGGAGATGCTCCCGGTCGGGCGACGGCCGGTGGTGCAGTACGTCGTCGAGGAGTTGCAGGCGGCTGGGCTGTCGCAGGTGCTGTTCGTGACCGGCCGCAAAAAGATGGCCATCGAGGAGCACTTTGACCCCGATCCCGAGCTGGAGCGCACGCTTTCCTCCGGCGGCGGGTTCGACCTCCTCGAGGAACTGGCCTTTACCGAGACCAGCGCCCGGTTCTTGTACACGCGCCAGAGCGTGCCCCGGGGCCTCGGCGACGCCGTGTGCCACGCCCGGGAGTTTGCCGGCGATGACCACTTTGTCGTGGCGCTCGGCGACTCGATCATCGTGAGCCAGGAGGGCCCCTCGTTCCTGCGGGCCATGATCGACAACCACGAGGCCTCCGGCGCCGACTGCACCGTGGCCGTCGAGACCGTGGACCCCGACGACGTGTACCGCTATGGCATCGTCAAGCCGGTCGAGGGCCAGGAGGACGCCGGGGATTTTGACGTCGCCGACCTGGTGGAAAAACCGCGCATCGGCTCGGCGCCGAGCAACCTGGCCATCGCCGCGCGGTACGTGTTTAGCCCCCGGGTGTTCGAGGCCATCGAACGCACCGCCGCGGACCGCAGCGGCGAGCTGCAGCT
>JAAZBQ010000415.1 GCA_012513725.1 Chloroflexota bacterium | reverse complement strand
CGATGAGCGCCGCGCCCATCCACAAGGCCTTCGCCTACATCACCCACGGCCAGCGCCTGCTGGTCTTTCGCCACGTCCTGGCCCCGGAGGCCGGCGTCCAGGTGCCGGCGGGGACCCTACGCGACGGGGAGGATCCGGCGGAGGGGGCGCTCCGCGAGGCCCTCGAGGAGACGGGCCTGGGGGATCTGCACCTGGCGGGGTACCTCGGCACGGTGGATCATGTGCCAGAGGGCCTGGGGCAGGTCTACCGGCGCCACTTTCTCCACCTGGCCTGCGGCGGGGAGCCACCGGAACGCTGGCGCCACGCGGAGGAGGATCCGTCGGAGGGCGGGCCGGGCCCTATCCCGTTCGAGTTCTTCTGGGCGGTGCTGCCGGATGGCGTGCCGCCCCTGGCGCCCGGGCACGATGCCCTGCTGGGGATGCTCCTGGCACGACTCGGCTTGCGGGCCGCGGACGAGGGCGGGCAGCCATAGGAACGCACCGCGCCAAGCGAACGTAGAGCAAGAGAGAGCGTGGCGCGCCCCGCGCCCGCTCCTGGGACCCTACCGGAGAGACGAGCGATGAACTGCGGTAACTGCGGCGCGCCCCTGAACATCGTCATCGGCCAAGAGTACACCCGCTGCGAGTACTGCGGGACCTTTGCCTTCCTCGAGGACCCGGTGCCCATCGAGACCTTGGAGGACGAGCCCGCCGGGCATCATTGCCCGCTGTGCCACGTGCCCCTGGTGCGGGCGCAGATCGCCCGTTGGCGCATGTGGTACTGCACCACCTGCCGGGGGCAACTCATCGAACGGGGCGACTTTCGCACCCTGGTCGAGTACAAGCGGGCGCGGGCGTGGGGTCCACCGGATCCGATCCAGCCGCTCGATCGCTCCCTCCTGCAGCGGGAGGTCCGCTGCCCGGTGTGCGACCGCAAGATGGAGACGCACCCGTACTATGGTCCGGGGCAGTTTGTCATCGATTCCTGCCACCACTGCCATGTGGTGTGGCTGGATTACGGCGAGCTGCGCAAGGCCATCAACGGCCCTGGGCGCGACCGCCGCCGCGACGGCGCACTGGCGCAGTGGATCGAAAGCGTGGTGCGGGGACAAGAGAAAGAAGACGACGACTGAGCCTGCGGCGAGGCCTCCTAGTCTGCGGCGCCGAAGTCGCGGATGAACTCCCGCGGGGTCAGCACCCGCACGTCGAGGGCCTCCCGCGCGCCCAGGAGGTGGTCATCGTTGGTGACGACGATGGCGCCCGCGGCCGCAGCCAGGGCAGCGAACTCCCGGTCCGCCGCGTCGGGCACGCGTTCGTAGGCGGATGGGTCGGTCGGGCCGCGGTACTCGTCCTCCGGGCGAAAGACGGGGGCGAACCACTCCCACGAAAGGGGCGGGATGCCCCTCAGCACCGCTCGAGTCTCGGCCCGGGTGGTCCGGTTCCACACCAGCGTCCACCCCTCGCCGCCCAGCCCGTCGATGATGCGGGCCGCATGGCTGTTGCGGTTGAACCCGGCGGCGACGAACACGTTCGTATCGAGCACGACCCGCAGCATCGCCCCTCCCCTTGCCTGTGGCGCTACGCCGGGCGGCTCAGGGCCGCCCAGTCCAGGTCCGCGTAGGGCACGTCTGCCAGCATGCGCTCGCGGGGCCTCCTCAGAAGGGCGACCACCCAGCCGTCATCTTCGCGTCCCGTGGCGTCAGGCGCAGGACGCGCTCGCGGCCGTCGACGGCGAACCCATAGACGGCCGCACAGTCCCCCCGGCCAGGGAATACAGCGCCTCGGCGGTCGCACCGTACCGGCGGGCGGCCTCTGCGACTACCGAGCCATGGACGGGCGCCTGCATCCTCCTCGCCTAATGCAGGGCAGCCGCCAGCGTCTGGGCGAGAACGCTGCTGGCATCCCGCATGCTGACGCCCATCAGGTAATAGTCCACTTTGCCCTGGACCGTCTCGATAAGGAGCTTTTGCTGCGTTTGCCCCTCGTCGTCGTCGCCTACCACGTGGAACCGGAGCCTGCGCACCTCGTGATTGTTGATCTGAAAGCTGCCCGGGTACGTGCGAAAGATGGCGTCCACCGACATTTCCTGCAGCGCGCGGGTAATGATCTCCATCCAGCGAAACTGCGCCCCGATGACGCCAAAGAACCCCTTGCCCTGGGCCTTGGCCTCGGCGTTCGCCTGCTTGACCGCATCGCTCATGGTCTGCTTGGAGAGATACGTGAACACGAGCCGCTCGGGCGTCACCGCGATGATGTACGAGTCGACCTTGAGGCCCAGGAAGCCGTGCCGCCGCTGCACGGTCGCCACCGTTCCCAGGATGGGCTCCAGATTGCCGAACGGAGACATGGTCGGGGCGGGGGCCTCTGGCACGGCCGGTGCCGGTCGCTGGGCCGGTGGGGGCGGTGGGGCGAACTGTGGCTGGGACGCCGCTGAAACCCCGGCGCCGGTCTCGCCTTGCACCGGAGATCCGCACCGCCCACAGAAACGGTCGTTGTCTCCCAGGGGGTTGCCGCAGTTGATGCAGAACGTGTTGGTTGCCATCGCAGCGAGTTCTCCTTTGATGAACGGGCAGAGTGAACGCAAGGATGGTCAGGCCACAGCGCCCGGCCCGGATCGTCCCACACAAGCGACACGCCTGGGCGGTTGGCCAGAGCGCTGCGCTCTGGACCAGGGCCCGAGGCGAGCCCATACGCACGGCACCATCTTGATCGGCCAGTCCGATGTGCCGCCGTCCGAGTTCCACGTCATCATCACCCGCGCCGGCCAGGACACGCAGCGCCTCGCAGGCTCGGGCAGCGCGGCGCGGTTCAGCCCGCCGCGCCAGTGTCGAGCAGTAGCGACCGCGCACCACCCAGCGCATCGGCGGCAGCAAAACAGACGCCCACGAGCGTAGGTCCCGTGTGGGCGCCGAGCACAAAGGAGATGGCCGCCTCAGGCACCCACGTGCAATCGAACCGCTCGCTCACCAGGGCGCGCAGCGCCGCCGCCCCCTCGGGGTTCTGGGCGTGGGCCACCTGGGCCACCAGCGCGCTGCCCGGGGCGTGATCCCGGGCGATGAGGTCCACGATGCCTCGCAGGGCCCGGGGAAAGGCACGCGCTTGCCCCATCTGCACGTACATCCCCGTCGTCTTGTCGACGCCGATGAACGGCTTGAGGCGCAACATCGAGGCGATGAGGCCCTTCATGTGGCTGATGCGCCCGCCGTGGATCAAGTACTTGAGCTCTTCGAGGGTGAACAGGGTCGACGTCGCTGCGGCCACCCGTTGCACGAGGTCCACGATGTCCTCCATCGCCTGGCCGGCCCGCGCGGCGCGGGCTGCGGCGGCGACCTGCCAGCCGGAGCCCACCGAAAGCGTCTTGGAATCCACCACGGTGACGCGGGCTTCGGGCACCATCGCCGCAGCGGCCTGGGCCGAGCCCACCGTGCCCGACAGACCCGATGATATGTGGATGGAGAGGATCTCCGGGTCGCTCTCCGCCAGGCGGCGGTACACGTCGGCGAACTCGCCCGCGGAGGGTTGCGACGTGGTGGGGAGGTCACCGGTCTCGGCCAGGAGGCGGTAGAACTCTGGCGTGGCGATATCCAGCCCCTCCCGGTAACTGTTGCCCGAGAGCGTCACGGTCAGCGGCACCACGTGGATGCCGAGGGCGTCGATCTCTTCGGGAGACAGGAACAGGTCTGCGCCACTGTCCGTCACGATGTGCATCGGCGTTCTCCTTGTCGGCCACTGGGTCCATAGGCGGTCACGGCAGGCAGCAGAAACGGAGCGAGTAGCGGAGGCGCACCCAGCGTCAGGTATCGCCTGCGGAGGATGGGCACGGCCGACTCTGCTTCTGCCCATTATAACCGGAACGGCTCCGCCGGCACAGCGGGCTGCACCCTCACGTGCCATAGCGGCCGGTCGTACTCATCTATGGGCCGCGGTGGCGCCTTCGGCAGACATCGGGGCAGGCCTCAGGGCGGGCGACCACCCCAGTCCATAGATGAGCACTGCATCTCGAGGTGAGAAGGGGGACGGGTGCTGGAGGAGCCGGCCCGTCTTGCGGGTGTCCTCGCTGGCGACGACATCCACCTTCTGGAGCACCTCCAGCGCCCGCAAGGTGATGTCGCCCATATTCCCAATCGGCGTTGCTACCAAGTACAGCATACTCCCT
>JAAZBQ010000046.1 GCA_012513725.1 Chloroflexota bacterium | reverse complement strand
TGGTGGATGCAGGCGTGGAGGTGCCGAGGCCGTGCTTACCGATAAGGATATCGCTAGTTTACGCGCCATCGTCGGCGACGACGATGTGTCCGTGCGCCAGGCGGACCTGGAGGCGCATTCCGTCGATGAGTCCTGGCTGGATCCTCATCCGCCGGAGGCGGTCGTCTGGCCGGCCTCCACCGAGGAGGTGGCCGCCGTGCTGCGCTATGCGAACGAGCGCGATCTGCCGGTGTCTGCCTGGAGCGGCGGCTCCAGCCTGGAGGGCAACCCGATCCCGGTGCGCGGCGGGGTCGTGCTGGCCATGTACCGCATGAAGCGCGTCCTGGAAATCCGCGAGCAGGACCTCCAGGTGGTGGTGGAGCCGGGCATCGTCTACGACGACCTGAACGCCCAGCTGCGCCGCCTGGGGCTCTTTTTCCCGCCGGCTCCAGGCTCTTCCGACGTGGCCACGATCGGCGGGATGGTGGCCAACAACGCCAGCGGGATGCGCGCCGTCAAATACGGCGTCACCCGCGATTACGTGCAGTCGCTCAAGGTGGTGCTCGCCGATGGCACCGTGGTGCGGCTGGGGTCCGACGCGAAAAAGACCACCAGCGGCTATGACCTCAAGAGCCTGTTCGTCGGCTCCGAGGGGACGCTGGGGATCACCACAGAGATCACCCTGCGCCTGGTGGGCCTGCCCGAGGCGGTGGGGGTGGTGGTGGCCGCCTATGACGAGTTGGAGGGGGCCACGAACTCGGTGTACGAGACGGTGCGCTACGGCCTGAACCCCTCGGCCATCGAGATCCTCGACGCGGAGACCGTGCGGGTGACGAACGAGCAGCAGGGGCTTTCCCTGGCCATCAAGCCCACGCTGTTCGTCGAGTTCCACGGCACGGAGGCCAGCGTGCAGGAGCAACTGGGCTTTCTCCGGGAGATCTGCGAGGACAACGGCTGCGCCACGTTCCAGGAGACGGTCTCGGACGAGGAGCGCGAGTACCTGTGGAAGGCGCGCAAGGAGGCCCACGACTCGATCAAGTTCTCCAACCCCGGCAAGACGATGGTGTCGGGGGACGTCTGCGTGCCGATCTCGCGCTTTGGGGAGATGTTCCCCTTTGTCCACGATCTGGCCCGACAGTTGGACCTCAAGATCTATGCCTTTGGGCACGCCGGCGACGGCAACATGCACACGGAGACCATCGCCGATCGGTCGGACCCCGACGAGTTCGCCCGTGCCCATCGGGCGACGGAGGCCATTGTTCGCCGTGCCCTGGAGGTGGGCGGCACGGTGGCGGGCGAGCACGGCATCGGGCGGGCCAAACGGGAGTTCCTGGAGGAGGAGCACGGCGCCAGCGTGGCGCTCATGCGGCAGATCAAGCAGATCTTTGACCCCCGGGGCATCATGAACCCCGGCAAGATCTTTGACGACTAGGGAGCGGGCGGGCCGCGATGGAACTACTGCGCGAGGGGGCCAAGGTCCTGGGGCTGACGCTGAGCGCCGAGCGTCTGGCGGCCTTTGAGCGCTACTACCAGGAACTGGAGGCCTGGAACCGCCGCTTTAACCTGACGGCAATCACCGATTACGCCGAGGTCCAGTGCCGGCATTTTCTGGACTCCCTCTCCTGTCTGTTGGCCTTCCCGCGGCGGGAGGATGGCGGTGAGATGGTGTCCACCTCCATCTCACCGCAACTGGCGCACCGGCAACTCTGCCTGGACGTGGGCAGCGGCGCGGGGTTCCCCGGGTTGCCGGTCAAGATCGTGGTCCCCGACACCCGGATGACCCTCCTGGAGGCCACGGGCAAAAAGACCGTGTTCCTGACCCACATGGTGGAGGTGCTCCGCCTGACGGATGTCACCGTGCTGAACGCCCGGGCGGAGGAGGCCGGCCACGACGCCCACCACCGCGCCAAGTATGACGTCGTCCTGGCCCGCGCCATCGCGCCCCTGGCGGTGCTCGCCGAGTACTGCCTGCCCTTTTGCCGTGTGGGGGGTCGCGTCATCGCGCAAAAAGGGGAAGAGATCACCGAGGAGGTCGAGGCCGCCCAGGGCGCCATTGCCATCCTCGGCGGCGAACTGCGGGAGGTCAAGACGGTCGAGGTGCCCGGCATCCCGGAGCCGCGCAAGCTAGTGGTGATCACCAAAGTGCGCGAAACCCCGACCGACTATCCGCGCCGGCCGGGGATGCCTGCCAAGCGGCCGCTGGGCTGATCGCGGTCCTATCAGGGGGCACACGACGCTGCGAGCGTTCCGAACGCTCGCAGCGTTTGCATTGGGCGCCCCACGGACGGGGCCGGGTCAGGCGGTGTCCCCGAGGCGACGCAGGGAGCCCTCCGCGACCTCCCACAGCTCGGCGCCCTGGAGAAACTTCTCGCTGAGGTAGGCGACGTCGGTGGTGGTGAGGAACACCTGCTGGGCCTGGGAGACCATCCCCAGGATCTGGCGGGAACGGGCCTTGTCCAACTCCGAGAGGACATCGTCGAGGAGCAGGATGGGCGTCTCGCCGGTGGCGCCCCGCATCAGGGCCACCTCGGCCAGCTTGAGCGAAAGGGCCACGGTCCGCTGCTGGCCCCGGGAGCCGTAGGTGGTGGCGTCCCGGTCGTTGATCAGGAAGCGCATGTCGTCGCGGTGGGGCCCCACGAGGGTGATGCCCCGCGCCGTCTCGTCACGGCGGGAGGCGTCCAGGGCGCTCCGAAAGCGCTCGGCGGTGGGCGCGTCGGGGTCCGTCGCCGCGGCGCCCACGGTGCCCTGGTAGGTCAGCGCCAGCCGCTCCCCGGTGACGGTCATCGCCGGGTGCAGCTCGCCGGCCAGGGTGCCCAGCTCCTCCACGGCGGCCAGGCGCCGGTCCAGGACGTACGTCCCCAAGCGCACGAGCTCCTCGTCCCAGTAATCCCGCTGCGAGCCGTTCGGTCGCCCCTCCCGGATCTGGCGGAGGAGGGCGTTCCGCTGGGCCAGGACGCGGTTGTAGCGGGAGAGCGAGCGGCAGTACAGGGGGTCGATCTGGCAGAGGGTGACGTCCAGGTAGCGACGCCTTCCGCCGGGTGGCCCCCCGACCAGTGCCAGGTCCTCGGGCAAAAAGAGCACCGCGTTCAGCATCCCCACCGCGTCGATGGCCCGCCGGGGCACGCCGTCCACCCGGATCTGGCGGCGCAGGGGGGTGGGGGTGCCGTTGCTGGTCTCCGCCGGATCGTTCACCAGGGTGATGGAGAGGGAATGCTCGGCGCCGCCGCGCTGGAGGAGGCCCTCGACGCGGGCGTAGGGGATGGGCTCCTCCTCGGCGGCCCAGCCGATCAGCTCGCGGTCGCTGCCCGCCAGGGGGGATTTCGTGGTGGAGAGGTAGTAGATGCTCTCCAGGAGGTTCGTCTTGCCCTGGGCGTTCGCCCCGCTGAGGACGTGCACACGCGCCGGGAGGTCGGCCTCCAGGCGCGTGTAGTTGCGAAAGTATTCCAGCGACAGGTGCGAGAGGTACATCCGCGCGTCGCTAGCGTGCCGTGTACATGGGCATGAACACGTGCACGAAATCCCCGCCGCCCACCGGGCGGAGCACCCCGGGGCTGGTGGGATCGCGGAGCTCCATCGACACCTGGGCCGTACCGATGACGTTCAGGGCGTCGATGAGGTAGCGGGCGTTAAAGGCCACCTCGATGGGGTCTCCCTCTACGGTCACATCCATCTCCGAGACGTTGTCGCCATGCTCGGGCGAGGTCGCCGTGACGATCAAGCGGCCGACGTCGCCCTCGCCCCCGGGCACCACCTGCATGCGGATGACGTTCGCCGCGTCGCGGGCAAAGATAAAGGCCATCCGCACCGCCTGCAGCGAGTCCGGGGTGGCCAGGGTGACCCGGGTCTTGTAGGAGGTGGGGATGGTGTGCTTGAGGTCCGGGAACTGCCCCTCGACGAGCTGCGAGACGAGGTCGACGTTCTGCAGGTGAAAGAACACCTGGTTGCGGCTGGGGGCGATGAGCATCTCCACCGGCTCCTGCTCGTCGCCCGAGATGCGCCGCAACTCCTGGAGGGCCCGGGCCGGGATGATGGCGCTCATGGGCTCCTCGGGGGGATCGGCGAGTTCCACCGAGCGCAGGGAGAGGCGATAGCCGTCGGCGGCGGCGAAGGTCAGCCCGTCGGCGTTCACCTCGGCGAGGACGCCGGTGAGCACCGGGCGGCTCTCGTCGGTGGCGGCGGCAAAGGCCACCTGGTCGATCATCTCGCACAGCAAGCCCGGATCGATCCTGACCCGGTGGTCCTCCTCGGGGATCAGGATCAAGGGGAACTCTTGGGCGTCGATGCCCTTGATGTTCGCCTCGTAGCGCCCGCACTTGACGTTCAGGGTCTGGGTGCGGGTGATCAGGTTGAGGTCGATGCGCTCGGGGGGCAACGAGTTCACAAAGTCGGCCAGCAGCCGGGCGGGGACAGTGATGGCCCCCTCCTGGTCCACCTTGGCGCCCACCCAGCAGTTGATGCCCACCTCGAGGTTGGTGGCCGACAACTTGAGGCGGGAGGCGTCCGTGGAGATCAGGATGTTGCCCAGCACGGGGAGCGTGCTGCGCGTGGCCACCGCGCGGCCGACGATGGACAAGCCTTTGGCGAGGTTTTCTTGCAGGCAGGAGACTTTCATCGCGGGCGCCCTCCTTGGGTGTTCATCCGATGGGAGTATAGAGACAACGGGAACCGGCGTCAACAGGCTGGTGAGGGCTGCGTCACTTGAAGACGTGGATGCCGTTCACCAGGGGCCAGCGCCCGCCGCAGGCCGGGCACAGGTCGGCCTCCGGGGAGCTCTCCAGGGCCACCCCGCAGCGGGGGCAGGCCAGGAGCGCCTCCCGGGGCGGCAAGGCGGCCGCCTCACCGCCGGCGGGCAGGGCCGAGCGCACAAAGACGCTGGGCGCCGGCGCCAGGGGCGCGGTGGGGCGCTGCAGGACGCCGTCCAGGCGCACCAGGAGGTCGGTGGGCAGCCGGCGCTTGAGGAACTCGTGGCGCAAGAGGGAGACGGAGAGCCGTTCGCCGGGCGCCATCCCGGCCTCCCGGAGCCGCTCGGCGACCCAGGCGGGGTGAAAGTCAAAGTGCAACGGGGCAAACTCGTAGGGCTGGCGATCGAACGGGTTCGGGCCGCGGCGCAGGGCGTAGCGCAGGAGGTTCTTCAGGTGGCGCTTGTTGGCGAACTCCAGGAGGAACGTCCCGCCGCCCCGAATCACCCTGGCGATCTGCCCAAAGGCCAGCGGCACCTCGGCCAGGTGGTGGAGGACGCGGACCATCACCGTGGTATCCACCGCCGCATCGACCAGGGGCAGGTGGTAGATATCCGCCGCAACGTAGACGTAGCGCGCGTCGCCCAGGCGCTCCCGGGCGTACTCGAGCTGCGAGCGGGAATAGTCCAGGAGCACCACCTCGTCGTACCCAGCGTAGAGGTCTGCCAGGCGGCCAAAGCCGGCGCCGATATCCAGGACGCGCCCCCCGCGCGGGGGGAGGAGGCGGCGAATGGCCAGGCGCTCCGCGGCGTCCTCGTACTCCCGGCCGCGCCCCTCCCAAAAGTCGGTGCGGTAGGTAGAGTTCTCGTAATCGCAGATCGGCGGGCCATCGGAGGGCTGGAAGGTGTCGTCAGGCATGGCAATGTTTCACGTTAAACATCCGCGCGCTGCACCCCAGCGCGCCGAGGAGGGGCGGGCCATCCGGCGGCCCGCTGCGCGATTCTAGGCGCAGGCGGGCGGCCTGTCAAAGGCGCCGCACCCCCGGACTGGGCATTTGCATCGGGGCGGCAGTTGATGTATATTCCCGCCCGATTGGCACTCTCGCGCGGTGACTGCTAGAAGATGCCGGCGAGGGCCGTGTGCAGAGGGTATGGGTCCACATCGTTCGAAGGAGAAGGTAGCATGACCACGAATCTCAGACCGCTCGGGAACCACATTGTCGTCGAGCCGATGGAGCAGGAAGAGGTCACGGCCCTCGGCATCGTGATCCCCCAGACGGCCAAGGAAAAGCCCATGCAGGGCACCGTGACGGCCGCCGGCCCCGGCAAGGTGCTGGAGAACGGCCAGCGGGAGGAGATGTCCGTCAAGACCGGCGACAAGGTCCTCTACGCCAAGTACGCCGGCACCACCTTCAAGATGGATGGCAAGGAACTCCTGGTCCTCACCGAGGACGACGTCCTGGCCATCGTGCTCTAGCGGTTTCGCATTCACACGTTCCGTCATTCGGAGGAAAGTACACCCATGGCCAAGCAGTTGCAGTTTTCAGAAGAGGCGCGGCGCTCGCTCAAGGCGGGGCTGGACAAGCTGGCGGAGGCGGTTTCCGCGACGTTGGGGCCCAAGGGGCGTAACGTGGCGCTGGACAAAAAGTGGGGCGCCCCGACCATCACCCACGACGGGGTGACGGTGGCCAAGGAGATCGAGCTGGAGGACCCCTACGAGAACATGGGGGCCCAACTCCTCAAGGAAGCGGCCACCAAGACCAACGACGTGGCCGGCGACGGCACCACCACGGCCACCGTCTTGGCCCAGGCCATCGTCACCGAGGGCCTGAAGAACGTGGCGGCGGGGGCCAACCCCATGCTGCTAAAGCACGGCATCGAGGAGGGCGCCCAGGCGGTGGTGGCGCGGCTCAAGGAGGGGGCCCGGGACGTCTCCACCCGGGACGACATCTCCCACGTGGCGGCGATCAGTGCCGGGGACCGCTCCATCGGGGAGCTCATCGCGGACGTCATGGACCGGGTGGGCAAGGACGGGGTGATCACCGTCGAGGAGTCCAAGGGGTTGGAGTTCGAGACGGAGTACGTGGAGGGGATGCAGTTCGACCGCGGGTACATCTCCCCCTACTTTATCACCGCCCCCGAGAGTGGGGAGGCGGTGGTGGAGGACGCCTACGTCCTGGTGTACGACAAAAAGATCTCGGCGGCCTCGGACCTGGTGCCGGTGCTGGAAAAGATGGTCCAGGGGGGGCGTCGGAACCTGTTCATCGTGGCGGAGGACGTCGAGGGGGAGGCCCTGGCGACGCTGGTGTTGAACAAGCTCCGCGGGGTGATGAACGTGCTGGCGGTCAAGGCGCCGGCCTTTGGGGATCGGCGCAAGGCCATGCTCCAGGACATCGCGGCCCTGACGGGGGCGCAGGTGATCACCGAGGAGATGGGGCGGCGGTTGGAGACCACGCAGCTGTCGGACCTCGGGGAGGCCCGGCGGATCGTGGCGAACAAGGACGAGACGACGGTGATCGAGGGGCGCGGGGACGAGGCAGAGATCCGCGGCCGGGTGGAGCAGATCAAGCAGGAGATCGAGGCCACCACCTCGGACTATGACCGGGAAAAGCTCCAGGAGCGCCTGGCCAAGCTGGCGGGCGGGGTGGCCATCATCCGCGTGGGGGCGGCCACCGAGGTGGAGCTGAAGGAAAAGAAGCACCGGGTGGAGGACGCGCTGAGCGCGGCCCGGGCGGCGGTGGAGGAGGGGATGGTGTCCGGCGGGGGCGTGGCGTTGGTGAACGCCATCCCGGCGTTGGACACGGTCAAGATGGAGTTGGCCGACGAGCAGACCGGGGTGAACATCCTGCGCAAGGCGTTGGAGATGCCCATGCGGGGGATCTTTGAGAACGCCGGTCTGGACGGGGCGGTGTACCTGGCGGAGGTGCGGCGGCGCCAGCAGGACGCGGGCGACGCGCAGCTGGGGTACGACATCATGGCCAACGAGTTCGGGAACATGTACGAGATGGGGATCATGGACCCCACCAAGGTGGCGCGCTCGGCGGTGGAGAACGCGGCGTCCATCGCGGCGATGATCCTGACCACCGAGGCCCTGATCACCGACCTCCCCGAGCCCGAGGCCCCCGCACCCGCCCCCGGCGGCGGC
>JAAZBQ010000414.1 GCA_012513725.1 Chloroflexota bacterium | reverse complement strand
CTGGGCCGACAGGCGCGGGGCTACATCGAGCGCGGCGTGTACGTGCCCGACGACATCACCGTAGAAATGATCGCAGAGAGGCTGCACCGGCCCGATTGTGCCGAGGGGGTCATCCTGGATGGCTTTCCCCGCACCGAGGCCCAGGCCGAGGCGCTGGCCGGCCTGCTGGGCGGAATGGGGCGTGCCGTCGGGTTCGTGGCGTTGATCCTGGTTCCCACCAAGGTGTTGGTCGAGCGCCTGAGCGGGCGCTGGTCGTGCCCGCGCTGTGGGGCGATCTACCACGAGACCCTCAGCCCGCCACAGGTGGCGGGGGTGTGCGATGTCTGTGGGAGCACCCTGCAGCGCCGCGGCGACGACGACCCGGCCCTACACCAGAAGCGGATCGAGGTGTACCTCGAACAGACGGCGCCGCTGGTGAGCTACTACCGGCAGCGTGATCTCCTCGTGGAGATCGACGGTGACCAGGGTATCGATGAGGTGCAGGAAGACCTCCGCGCGGCCGTGCGCCGGGTCGGGGTGGACCAGGGCGCCCGGTCGGATAGGGCGAGGACGTGATGCGAAGGCAGATGGTGCGCCCCAAGACGGCGCTGGAACTCAAGCGAATGCGGCAGGCCGGCCGCATCGTCGGCCGGGTGCTCGAGACGATGGAAAGCCTCGTCGCCCCCGGCGTCACCACCCAGGAGCTCGACGAGGCGGCAGAGGCGCAGATCCGCCGGATGGGCGGCACGCCCTCGTTCAAGGGCTACCATGGGTTCCCGGCCAGCATCTGCACGTCGGTGAACGAAGAGATCGTCCACGGCATCCCCGGTCCCCGGCGGTTGGCCGAGGGCGACATCATCAGCGTCGATGCCGGCGCCATCTGGGAAGGCTACCAGGGCGATGCGGCCCGCACCTATGTGGTGGGGGCGGTCTCTGCTGAGGTGCAGCGCCTCCTCGACGTCACGCGGGCGGCGTTGGAGGCCGGCATTGCGGCGGCGCGCACCGGGCAGCGCCTGGGCGACGTGTCGCACGCCATCGAGCAGGTGGCGCGGGCTGCCGGCCTGGAGATCATCCGCGAGTACGGCGGGCACGGGATCGGTGCCGAGATGCACGAGCCGCCCCAGATCTACAACTGGGGGCCCGGCGGCCGCGGCCCAGTGCTGCGCTCCGGGATGACCCTGGCGCTCGAGCCGATGCTCAGCATGGGCCACTTTGAGACCCGCCAGCAGCCCGACGGCTGGACGGTGGTGACTGCCGATGGCAGCCTCACGGCCCATTTCGAGCACACGATAGCGGTAACCGAGCGGGGCGGCGAGATCCTGACCCGCAATGCGCATGATCAAGATACCTAACCGAGGAGGACAAGCGAGGTGAAGGTCAAACCGTCCGTCAAGAAGCGGTGCGACAAGTGCAAGATAATCAGGCGACGCGGCGTCGTCCGCGTGATCTGTGAGAACCCCCGACACAAGCAGCGCCAGGGCTAGCCAGCCGGCAGCCCCGCGCCTGGAGGAGGATGAGAATGGCTCGTATAGCAGGAGTGGACCTGCCCAACGAGAAGCGCGTGGAGATCGGGCTGACGTACGTGTACGGCATCGGCCGTAGCCGCTCGAACGAGATCCTGTCCAAGTCGGGCATCAGCCCCGATACGCGCTGCCGCGACCTGACCGAGTCGGAAGTCTCGCGCCTGCGCGAGCTAATCGACGGCGAGTACGTGGTGGAGGGCGATCTGCGCCGGGACCTGGCGATGAACATCAAGCGGCTGCAGGAGATCGGCTCCTACCGCGGCATGCGCCACCGCCGTGGCCTGCCGGTGCGCGGTCAGCGCACCCGCACGAACGCCCGCACCCGCAAGGGGCGGCCCAAGACGGTTGCCGGTCGCAGGCGCGCGGCGGCGAAAAAGTAACGAGAGCGGAGGAGACGAATGGGGCGTGCAAGACGAAGCGGCGGGAGGTCGGCGCGTCGCGAGCGACGCAACGTGCCGGCGGGCCGCGCTTATATCCAGTCCACGTTCAACAACACCATCATCACGTTCACGGACCCCAGCGGCAACGTCATTGCCTGGCGTTCTGCGGGGCAGTCGTTCAAGGGGTCGCGCAAGAGCACCCCGTACGCCGCGCAGCTGGCTGCCGAGGCGGCCACTCGCACGGCGATGGATAACGGGATGCGCGAGGTGGACGTCTTTGTCAAGGGGCCCGGCCCTGGGCGTGAGGCGGCCATGCGCACCATCCAGAACACCGGCCTGAAGGTGCGGTCCATTACCGACGCGACGCCGATCCCGCACAACGGCTGCCGCCCGCCCAAGAAGCGGCGCATCTAGCCCCCCGGTGGGGCGGTCGCTGGAAGGGTCCGGCGCATCGAGGGTCGCAGACAGACGTGGCGTGGGCCGAGGGCCTGCGCCGGCACGCGGGGATGAAGTTCGGGTGAACTGTCCATGCCGCATGGGGATGTAAACCCGCTACGGTCGCCACGAGGCGGCCGGGTATTGAGGAGGAACACGAATTGGCAAGGCAAACGGGTCCGGTATGCAGGCTGTGCCGCCGCGAGGGGATGAAGCTCTTTCTGAAAGGGGAGCGCTGCCTCTCGCCCAAGTGCGCGATCGAAAAGCGCGCCTTTCCGCCCGGCCTGCACGGCAGACGGTCACAGTTCCGACAGAGCCAGTCGGACTATGCCACCCAGCTCCGCGAAAAGCAGCGGGCTCGGCGGATCTATGGCGTCTTTGAGCGCCAGTTCCGCCGCTACTATGACATGGCGCTCAACATGCGCGGCCAGACGGGCGCCAACCTTCTGACGCTGCTCGAGCGGCGCCTGGACAACATCGTCTATCGTCTCGGCTATGCCGACTCGCGGGCCCAGGCTCGCCAGCTGATTAACCATGGCCACGTGGAGCGCAACGGCCGTCGCCTGGATATCGCCTCCGCGCTGGTAGACGAGGGCGACGTCATCGGCGTGGCCGAGCGCAGCAGGAACAACGGCTACTTTGGCACCCTGCGCGAGGTGCTCGAGCACCGCTCGGTGCCCAGCTGGCTGAGCCTTAATGCCGCGGAGATGCAGGGGACGGTGCTGTCGCTGCCGACTCGTGAGGAGATCCAGGTTCCGCTGCAGGAGCAGCTGATCGTCGAGTTCTACTCGCGCTAGTCGGACGCCGCTGGAGAGAAACCACACCCCGCGCCGATCGGTTGTGCGGCGCTGGGGTGTGGGTTAGGTTATGCGAAGGAGGGACCCCTTGCTGAGGCAAGTACTGCCCAAGATCGAGAGTGAGGCGAATACGCTCAGCTACGGGCGTTACGCCATTGGGCCAATGGCACGGGGCTATGGGGTTACGGTAGGAATTGCTCTTCGGCGGGTGCTCCTGTCGTCACTCCCGGGGGCGGCCATCACCTCGGTTCGGGTGTCGGGAGTGCCGCACGAGTTCACCGAAATCCCCGGCGCCAAAGAGGACATGGTTCTGTTCATCCTGAACCTCAAGCGCGTGCGGCTCATCTCCTACAGTGATGAGCCGGTGCGCATGCGGGTGGCGGCGATGGGCAAGAGCGTCATCACCGCTGGCGACATCGAGGCGCCGGCGGATGTGGAAATCGTCAACCCGGAGTTGCAGCTGCTTACGCTGGACACGCTGGAATCCGAGTTGGAGTTCGAGTTGACGGTGGAGCGCGGGGTGGGCTACTCGCCGGCGGAAGAGCGCCCGGCGGGCACCATCGGCGAGATCCCGGTGGATGCCATCTTTAGCCCGATCGTCAAGGTGCGCACCAACGTCGAGGCCGCGCGCATCGAGCAAATCACCGACTATGACCTGCTCAAGCTGGAGATCTGGACCGACGGTGCGATCCGGCCGGCCGAGGCGCTGGGCAGGGCGGCCAACATCCTGCTGCAGCACTTGACCCCGCTGGCCGAGTTCTCTGGCGGTGAGATCGTCGAGGAAGAAGCCGTGGAGG
>JAAZBQ010000413.1 GCA_012513725.1 Chloroflexota bacterium | reverse complement strand
TTCGAGTTGAGCCCGCTGTTCGGCATCGTGGCGGCCGTCGTGGCCGAGTCGGGCGGCCTCCTGGACCACGCAGCAACGCTGGCCCGAGAGTACGACGTGCCCGCGGTGTTCGGGGTGGAGCACGCCACCGAACGACTGCACAACGGCCAGGAAGTGGGGGTGGACGCGGTCGAGGGACTGGTGGTCCCCGTCCCGGTCGAGCCCGAGTGGACTGAACTGTAGACGCGGCTCGCAGGCGGGATGGACGTGCCGGCCCCCTACACGGAGCAGGCGGGCGGCCATCCATCCTCCCGGTGAGTCCGATCCATCCAGCGGAGTAGAGCACCATGCCCTTGTACGGCGGAATCGAAGCGGGCGGCACCAAGTTCGTGTGCGCGATCGGCAACGGACCCGACGGCCTACTCGCCGAGACGCGCTTTGCCACCACCACGCCGCAGGAATCGATCGGGCGGGCGATCGCCTTTTTCCGGGAGCACCGCACCCTCGGGCCGCTGGCGGCGGTGGGCATCGCCTCCTTTGGCCCCATCGACCCGAATCCCTCCTCGTCGACCTACGGCCACATCACCACGACGCCCAAGCCGGGATGGGCGGATACCGACCTGTACGGGGCCGTGGCCCGGGCGCTGGACGTGCCCGTCGGCTTTGACACCGACGTCAACGTGGCCGCCCTCGGGGAGGGCCGCTGGGGCGCCGCCCAGGGGTTGGACACCTTTATCTACCTGACCGTCGGGACGGGCATCGGCGGCGGGGGGATGGTCAACGGCGGCCTGCTCCACGGGCTGATGCACCCGGAGATGGGCCACCTGCGCATCCCTCACGACCTGGCTGCCGACCCCTATCCCGGCTGCTGCCCCTATCACGGCGATTGCCTGGAAGGCCTGGCCTGCGGTCCCGCCATCGCCGGGCGGTGGGGGGCGCCCGCCGAGACCCTGCCGGGCGATCATCCGGCCTGGGCGCTCGAGGCCCGCTACCTGGCCTATGGCGTGGTCTGTTACATCCTGACCCTCTCGCCCCAGCGGGTGGTCGTGGGCGGCGGGGTGATGGCGCAGCCCCGCCTGATGCCCCTGCTCCGCGCCGAGGTGCTCGCGCTCCTCAACGGCTACCTGCAAGCGCCGGCCATCCTGGAGGGCATCGACGCATACATCGTGCCGCCCGCCCTGGGCAGCCGGGCCGGCGTCGTCGGCGCCCTCGCGTTGGCCGAGAACGCCCTGGAGGCCGACCATGCCTGACGCCGTCGACCAGGGCGAGGCCCGGCGATTCATCGCCCGGCAGGCGCAACTGGAGGCCAAGATCGCCGAGTGGCAGGCGGCGGCGCCCGACATCGTGCGCGTCGACCACGTCACCTCGTACGCGGGCCTCAAGGTGTATGGCCTGACCCTGAGCGACTGGCGGGCTCCCCGCGAGGGCAAGCGGGCCCAGTACATCGCCCAGCCCCATGCCCACGAGCCGGGCGCCACCGCCGGGATGGCCGACGTCATCGAGCAACTGGTGACGGGCCACGACCTGGACGGCCGCCCGACGTCGCTGGACGTCGACCGCCTCCTCTCCCTCGCCGTAATCACCTTCAACCCCATCGGCAACCCCCAGGGCCGCGAGGCGGCGCCCGTGTTGTGGTGGGATGGCTCCCGCTACACGAACGACGAGTTCTGGTGCTGGATGCGGGGCGAGGACCCCGACCACCCCGGACAGATGTGGGAGCGCTACGACATCTGGGATCGGCGGGAGGTGCGGGCGCCCGAGCCGGTGGGGATCGTCTACGAGCAGATCGACGCCCATCGCTATGTGGAGCCCAACCGCAGCCGGCTGTCGTCCTACTTTTGCCTGTTCGCACTCCTCGATGCCGCGCACGGCTATGAGCGGTGGCTGGACCTGCACCAGACCGAGTTCGTGCAGTCGGAGGACACGTGCGAGGTGCTGCTGCCGCTCGAGGGGCTGACCCAAGGCCGCATCGCCGAGGAGAACCTGGCCTGGGGCCGCCGGATCGTGGCCCGCTGGCAAGGGGCGGGGATGGCCGCGCGCCCCGAGCCCCGGCCGACGGCCTACACCGGCACGCAAGCCGCCTACCTGCGGGCCGCCTGGGCCGACCTCTACCAGCGGCTTTCGCATGTGACGGTGGAGGTCAAGAACAACGCACCGGTGGCGACGCCGCAGTTCCAGCGCCAATGCCAGGCCCTAGCGATCGAGGCCAGCCTGGAGATGCTGCTCGAGTAAGCGCCGTGTGGTGGTCAGGTTGCTGCTATCACGCTAGCTGACATCTACCACGAATGCCACGGATAGACGGATGCGACGGTTGGAAGAAGGATGAACGTGCTGCGGCGGCTATCATGATGTGATAGCAGGGCATGGTCAGACCATCCCAGCCGCTCAGATCTACGGGGACGCCCTTCGCCTGGACTGTTCCCCATCTTTGATCCGTTTCATCCGTTTATCCGTAGAATCCGTGGTAGATTCCTCCCACATCCAAACACCCCAGAGGAGGGCGGAAGATGGGCAGGATCGAGATCGTCGAGGGGGACATTACCCGGATGGCGGTGGACGCCATCGTGAATGCCGCGAACCGCACGCTCCTGGGCGGGGGCGGCGTAGATGGCGCCATTCATCGGGCGGCGGGGCCCGGGCTGCGTACCGAGTGCGCCGCCCTAGGGGGCTGCGAGACGGGCGACGCCAAGATCACCGGCGGCCACCGCCTTCCTGCGCGGCACGTAATCCACACCGTGGGGCCGGTGTGGCACGGCGGTTCGCGCAGCGAGGACGCCGCCCTGGCCTCCTGCTACCGCCGGAGCCTGGAGGTGGCCGAGGAGCACGGGCTGCGCACTATTGCCTTTCCGGCGATCAGCACCGGCGCCTATGGCTTTCCGGCGGACCGGGCCGCGCGCATCGCCGTGCGCGAGGTGCGGCGGTTCCTGGCCGAGGACCACGGCATCGAGGTGGTGTACCTGGTGGCCTTTGGCGAGCAGGCCCGCCTGGCCTACGAGCGAGCACTGGCCGAGGCCTCCGGACGTTGATACAGTAGCATGCAGAAGGGATGTGCACGATGCGGATTGGTTATGTCGATGCGTTTTCCGGCGCCAGCGGCGACATGCTGCTCGGCGCGATGATCGATGCAGGGCTCGACTTTGAGGCGCTGCAGGCGGCCCTTGCGACCCTCGGCCTGGGGGGCTATCGCCTGCAGGCCGAACAGCAGGTGCGGCGCGGGATCACGGGCTGTAAGTTCACGGTCGTCGACGAGGGCACCGATCGCCCCGCCCGGAACCTCAGCGCGGTGACGGAGGTGATCGGGAGCGCCGACCTCTCCCCCGAGGTGGCGGAGCGGAGCCTGCGCGTGTTCCGGGCCATCGGCGAGGCCGAGGCCGCCGTCCACGGGGTGTCGATCGATGAGGTGCACTTTCACGAGATCGGCGCGGTGGACTCGCTGATCGACATCGTGGGCTTTTGCTGGGGCCTGGAGCAACTGGGCATCGAGGCGCTGTACGCCTCTCCCCTGCCGCTGGGCAGCGGCAACATCCGCACCGAGCACGGCCTCCTGCCCGTCCCGGCGCCGGCGACGCTGGAGATCCTGGCGGCCGTCGGCGCGCCGACGGTGCCCACCAGCGCCCGGGGAGAACTGGTGACCCCCACCGGCGCGGCGCTCCTCACCGCCTGCGCCACCTTTGAGCAGCCGGCCATGGCCGTCGGCAAGGTGGGCTATGGGTTTGGCACGAAAGAGTTCGCCTGGGCCAACATGCTGCGGCTGTGG
>JAAZBQ010000412.1 GCA_012513725.1 Chloroflexota bacterium | reverse complement strand
GCGACCTGTTCTGCCTAGTCGAAGCGCTGCCAGGTGTTGTCCTCGTACAGGACGAGGGTGCCGCGGGTGCTGCTCCAGAACATCAGCCCGTGCTCAAAGCGCTGGACCGAAGCGTGCAGGGGATGTTCGTCGGTGGTCGCCCAGCCCAGGCCGTCGCGCACGCCATCCTGGTCGCGCCAGACCTTGCCAAACCCGCGCTTGGGCTGATAGTACCCCACCGGCGGGACGATGGACGTGTCCTGCTCCGCCTCGCCCGAGGACCAGGTGTCGTCATAGACTCCCCAAGAGCCGTTGGTGTACAGGACATAGATCTTGTCGGTATCCTGCCGCCAGAACATATAGCCGTTCTGGAACGACTGCTCGCCGGCCCAGGTCTGCTGTTCCACGTCCGTTGCGCAGCCGAGCCGAGCCCGCACCGTGGCGTTGCCGGACCAGACCCGACCGAACCCCTGTTGCGGCGTGATGCTGCACCCCGAGGGCGGCGCAACGGAGCCCGAGCCGCTGCGCAAGACAAAGCGCATGGCGTCGAACGCCACCATCCGCGTCGCATACCCCTCGCCGGTGGCATCGCCGAGGGCCACGTACTCGTTACCCCCACCACCAAAGTAGAACGTCCCCAGGCTCACCCACTGGTCGCTGTGGGCGTTCTGGTCGATGATCTTGGTATCCTGGGCGCCGTTGTGCAGGATGGTGTAGGTGGCCGCCCGGGTGGATGCGTAGCGGCTGGGGACATAGGCGTACACCTCCCAGTTGCCGGAGGTGGTGAGGTTCGGGTACCAGCGCCCCCAGTTGTACTGCTGGCTGCTCGAGTTCCACGTCCAAAACAGGCGGCTGCGGTACCCGACACTGCGCCCATAGAACGAGGCGTCGCCCCCGCCAAAGACAAAGCCGTCATCGCGGTCGTCGATGATCACCTCGGTGGCCGAGGGGTCCGCGCCGCCGCCCGACCCGCCCAGCGCCCAGTTCACGATGCAGACCGCCGAGCCCGTCTGCTCGAAATACTCGACCTTGATCTCGTGGTGGCCGGCGCCCAGGTACTTGCTTGCCGTGTGCGTCGTGCGCGCCTGGGGGGTCCACTTGTCGATGATCAGCGCGCCGTCCACCCACACGCGCACCCCGTCGTCGGCGGTGGCGGAAAAAGTGTAGGTGCCGGTGGTGGGAAAGTAGGCCGAGCGCGTCCAGCGGGCGGAGAACCCATCGGCGCTCACGCCGTTGGCCGGCGAGCCGGTGCCCCAGTCAAAGTTGATGGCGCTGTCGTTACGCACCAGCACCGGGGTCCCGCTCAGTGCGGCGCTGTTATAGTACTCACCGCGCCAATCGGTGATGGCCGTGCCGGTCGACCACGACAGCTGGCACACCGCGTCTCCGGCGCGCTCATAGTACTCGAGCCGGACGCTGTGATGGCCGGCGCTCATGTTCCGGGTGACCGTGTAGGCGGTCGGCGACTGGTCGTGCCACTGGTCGATGATCAGCTGCTCGTCCACCCACAGGCGGGCGCCGTCGTCCACGGTGAGGCGAAAGGTGTACGATCCGGCGGCGAACTGGGCATAGGCCGTCCAACGCACGGAAAACCCGTCGGCCACCACGCCCGTGCCGGGCGAGCCCGCGCCCCAGCGAAAGTCGATGGCGGAATCGTTGCGCACCAGGGCCGGCGTGCCGCTGAGGGACACGTTGTTATAGTACTCGCCCCGCCAGGTAACCCCCGATTGCGCAGCGGAGGCCAGGGGCCAGGCCGCCGTGCTGGCGAGGAGCAGGCAGACCAACAGGGCTACTGCCAGGAGAGGGCGCGTTCGGCGCCCGGCATGGATGCGTGGGATGATGGTCACTGTGAACCCCCTCCGATGTGGCCTTTGGTGCCGATGCGTGTCATGCTCTAGACGTCCCGCCGGGCGCAAAGGTTCCTACAGATAAAGAAGCAGGATGGGACGACCGCGTCCCGGGCCCGTCAGTCGGCCAGCGCCTCGAGCGCCACGAGGCGGCCGTCGCGCGCCTGCGCCCGGTAGCGCGCCGAATCCCGGGCGTCGAGGAACGTCACGCTCTCCTCGGCCTCCTCCACGGGAACAAAGCGGGCGCCGGCCCCTGCCGGCTGCAGGCCCTCCAGCGCGGCGCGCAGCCCGCCATCGGCCAACAACTCGTCCACGGCGCCACCGCGCACCAGGCGCCGCAGCGCCTCGTGGAGCACGGCATAGGGGGTGCGAGCGCTCATCTCCCACAGGACGTCGTCCAGCGCGGCGTCCTCGGCGAGCGCGGTGTCGCGCTGGTAGCCATCCTCGGTCGGCCGCCAGGTGCCCTGCAGGCGCCGGTGGGGGCACTCGTGGCACTCGGCGAACAGGCTATCCGCGCCATAGTCCAGGCCAAAGGAGCTGCCGGTCACCGTGAGCTCGGCGAGACCCTCGCCGGCAAAGGCGATCTCGCCGTCGGTGGCGATCCAGTCGCGCCGGCCCTGAGGGGTCCAGGCGGTGGCCCAGGCGCCGCCCTCCTGGCGCTGGAGGAGGACGTACGCCGGCTGCAGCACCGTGGCGCTATCCACCCCATAGATCAGGCCGATCCGCTCCCCGTCGCGGCGCCCATCCAGGAGCACGTCGCTGCGGGCGATCTGCTGAGCCTGCCCCTCGGAGAGGAGATAGAGCGACAGGGACGGGAGTTGCGCGGCGTAGACACCATCGCCCAGGTGCAGGACGCCGGGCACCGTGGCGCCGGGCTCCCAGCCCGCCTCGGAGAGATACACGCCCAACGCCTCGCTCAGGAGCGCGTCGTCGACGTCGGGGTGCTCGGCCACGTAGGCGGCCGCCATGTTGGCCATCGCCTGCGCGTCGCCCAGGGTGCTCGAAAAGCGAGCCTGCCAGGGATCGACCTCCACCCGCTCGCTGGGCGCCGCGGCCTCTCGTGGCAACCAGCCCAGCAGCCGGGCCTGCGAGTGCACCGGCAGGATGCGCAGTCCCCCGCCATCGGGGCGGACCACGTAAAAGTGGGCGCTCTCCTCCCCGTCCGAGTGGTAGATGGCGATCGATTCGCCGTCGGGGGTCCAGCCCACCAACGCGGCGGCCGCGCCGCGCTCGGCGATGGCGCGCTGGGCCGACATCGTCTCCAGGTCCAGCACCCACACGCCGAGGGTCTCGTCCAGGTCGC
>JAAZBQ010000045.1 GCA_012513725.1 Chloroflexota bacterium | reverse complement strand
GGATCGGCCGTGACGGCCCGGTCCCCGCGGAGGATGCCGCCCTCGCCGAACAGGTGGGGGAGGTGATCGAGCGCACCAACGCGCTCGTCACCCTCCACGGCACGCTGCGGGCCTACGTCCACGGCATCGTGACCACCGACTCGTACAACACCGCCGCGCGACGGATGCAGTCGGAGCTGGAAGCCCTCGAGGTGCGCCTAGAGCGCCAGGAGGTGCGCTTTCGCGGGTGGATCGGCCGGGTGGCCGAGGATCCCGCACGTCTCGATCGCGCCCTGGCGACTCCGGGGGCGGCGGGCGAGCACGCTTTCTACGTCCGCGAGACCGCCGAGCAGAGCCAGTACCTGATGCCGGAACCGGAGGAGGCCCTGTCCGCGGAGCTCTCCCTGAGCGGCGCCCGGGCCTGGGAGCGGCTGCGGGGCGTGGTCACCTCGCAACTGCAGGCCCCCTTTAGCCGGGACGGCCGGGAGGAGCTGCTGCCCATCACGGTGGTGCAAGGGTACCGCACCCGCCCGGACCCCGCCCTGCGCCGGCAGGGCTACGAGGTGGAGATGAAGGCCTGGGAAAGCGTCCAGGAGCCCCTGGCCGCCTGCCTGAACGGCATCAAGGGCACCGTCATCACCCTGAACCGCCGGCGGGGCCGCGAGGACGCCCTCCACGAGGCGCTCGACCAGGCCCGCATCGACCGGGAGACCCTCTCGGCGATGCTGGTGGCCATGCGCGACGCGTTCCCCACCTTTCGCCGCTACTGGCAGGCCAAGGCCAAGCGTCTCGGTCAGGAGGCGTTGCCCTGGTGGGACCTCTTTGCCCCGGTGGGCAGCGTCGAGCGGCGCTATCCCTTTGGCGAGGCCCGCAACATGATCGTCTCGGAACTGGGCGCCTTTCACGGCCGGCTGGGGCGGTTCGTCGAGCACGCCTTCCAGGAGCGCTGGATCGACGCGGAGCCCCGCGCCGGCAAGCGCGGCGGGGCGTTCTGCATGCGGGTGCCGGGGCCCAAAGAGTCGCGCATCCTGTGTAACTATGACGGATCGCTGGACGAGGTGCTCACCCTGGCCCACGAGCTGGGCCACGCCTACCACAACGAATGCCTCCGAGAAAAGACGCCCCTCCAGCGCCTGACACCGATGACCCTGGCGGAGACGGCCTCTATTTTCAACCAGACCATCATGACCGACGCCGTCCTGGCCCGGGCGAAGGATCCCCAGGAGGAACTGGCCATCCTGGAGGCGTTCCTCACCGACGCCGGCCAGGTGGTGGTGGATATCACCTCGCGCTACCTCTTCGAGGAGGAGGTGTTTGCCCGGCGGGCCGAGGCGGATCTCTCCGCCGAGGACCTGTGCGACATCATGCTGCGCGCCCAACAGGACACCTACGGCGACGGGCTGGATCCGCGCCACCTGAACCCCTACATGTGGGCCTGGAAGCCGCACTATTACTCGGCGGGTCTGTCGTTCTACAATTTCCCCTACGCCTTTGGGCTCTTGTTCGGCCTGGGGCTCTATGCCCGCTATCGGGAGCAGGGGGCCGCGTTCCTGGCCGACTATGACGCGCTGCTGGCCTCCACCGGCGAGGCCCGCGCCGCCGATCTGGCCGGCCGCTTTGGCATCGACCTGCGCTCTCCCGCCTTTTGGGAGGGCAGCCTACAGGTGGTGGCCCGCCGCGTCGATCGCTACCTGGAGATCTAGCGTCGCCCTACAGGAGGCCCCATGACGGAACCCGAGTTTCGCTACGCGCCGACCTGGGAATCCCTCGCCGACTATGAGGCGCCCCAGTGGTACCAGGATGCCAAGTTTGGCATTTTCATCCACTGGGGGCTGTACGCCGTGCCCGCCTTTGGCAACGAATGGTACGCGCGGAACATGTACCAGCAGGGCTCCCGGGAGTTCGCCCACCACGTGGCCACCTACGGCCCCCAGGAGCAGTTCGGCTACAAGGATTTCGTCTCCCAGTTCTCCGCCGTGCGCTTTGATCCCGACCACTGGGCCGGCCTGTTCCGCCAGGCGGGGGCCAAGTTCGTGGTGCCCGTGGCAGAGCACCACGATGGGTTCGCCATGTACGACACGGCCCTCTCCGAGTGGTCGGCTGCCAAGATGGGCCCCCGGCGGGACCTCATCGGCGAGCTAGCCGAGGCGGTGCGCCGCCAGTGGCTGGTCTTTGGCGTCTCCTC
>JAAZBQ010000411.1 GCA_012513725.1 Chloroflexota bacterium | reverse complement strand
CTCCCCCTCGGCGACGGCTGCGGCCGGGGGCGGCGCCCAGGCGACGGGCTGCGCGGGATCCCGCGGCGCACCGGCAGGTCCACCGCTCGGCGCCGGGAGCGCCTCCGCGGACTGCGACTCGGCCTCGCCGATCGCCGGCGCGGCGGGCCGTTGCGTGGCCCGGACGCCGAGGTAGACGAGCCCCACCTGGGCGATCATCAGGAGGGCCAACAGGCCCAGGAGGGCGCTCCGGCTCAGGCGATCGAGGCGCATCCGGTGCATCACGGGGTTTCGTCTCCTCTGCTCAGTCGCCGGCGGGGCGCCAGGCGCCAAAGGCCTGCAGCACCCCCGGCTCGGCCGGCCAGGCGCTGACGGCATCCGTCTCGGTGTCGACGACCACCAGGGTGCCGTCGGGCACGCTGCTCTCCAGGCCGGTCAGCACGGTGTAGGACACATAGCGCCCATCCGCCGACCAGGTCGGGCTCAAGGGCACCTGGCGCCCCTGGAGCGGGCTCACGTACTCGGCAACCTCCCCGTCTTCCGGCGTGCGGATCACCAGGAGCGTGTGCTCGCCATCGCTCTCGGCGCTGGCCAACCGCCTCCCGTCGGGCGCCCAGGCCAACCCATAGCACCACAGGCCCGAGGCGAGCGGCCTGCCGATCCGCTGCCGCACGCCCCCCGTGGCGCTGACCATCCAGATCTGCTGCGCGTCGGGGGGCACGCCGATGTAGGCCACCGTGGCTCGCGACGAGACGGCAGCGTACTGCCCGCTGATGGCCAGCTGCGTCAACTCCCGGGTCGCCAGTTCCAAGCGCAAGGGGGTCAGGGCGCCGCCGCGCGTCTGGGCCAGGTTGGGTCCTGAGAAGATGATGGCCCGACCGTCGGTCGTCCAGGCCGGGATGGTACCCGTCTCCAGCAGGTTCGCCTCGATGTCGAGTTCCCGCGATTGGCAGTCGCCACTAGTGGCCTCACAAAGGGTCAAGACGGGGCCGCCACCTAACCGTCCGTCGCCCGCGGGGGGTTGCCCGATCACGCCGACCTGCCGGCTGTCGGGCGACCAGAACGGCCCGCCGATGCCCGCCTCCCGGGCTGGTGCGAGAAGCATCTCGCGCGGGGCGCCGCCCTCCCAGGAGAGGAGATAGAGGCCCTCTTCCTCGCCGCTCGCGAGCTGCGCGTCCTCGGTGCTGGCCCGCACAAAGGCCAAGTGCCGGCCGTCGGGCGACCAGGCGGGCCACGATTCGTCGAGGACGCTCTCCGTGAGGCGGATAGGGTTCCCGCCGGCAGGGTCCGCCAGGTAGAGGTCGACGCCCTCGCCGGAGGCATTGCTGATGTAGGCCAGCGTATAGCCCGCGTCGCGAGGGGCCGGCGCACCCGCCTCGGGCGCCGGGCGTCGCAGCCAAAGATAGGCTACCGCGACCGCCGTCACGGCCACGACGCCTGCGGCGATCAGCACCGCCCGGGCCAGCCGGCGGTTCAATGCCTCGCCGCCGAGATGCACGCTCACCTGCCCCCTCTCCGACCGCTCATCAGTAGTAGAACTGCCGGCTGGCCGTCACCAGCGCATAGGTCACCAGGTTGCCGATCTCGGCCAGGCGCTCGCTCTGGAGCGGCAACTGCCCATCCCCAATGTCATAGGGCCCCGGCGCCCCGGCCCAGGCCAGGCGGGTGGCGCTCTGGGCGAACTCGCGCTCGTAGGCGTGGAGGGCCGGCAGCCCCCCCTCGCAGCGCACCCCGACGCG
>JAAZBQ010000410.1 GCA_012513725.1 Chloroflexota bacterium | reverse complement strand
GCGCCGTAGACCATCTGTTGATGGGCGTGGAATACCGACCGGGCCACTCCGTACAGGTTATCCAGGATGTAGGCCAGCCCATAGATGCCGATGATCACCCGGGTCTCGTGCGGGTATGCCGAGAACAACGTGACACCCAGGAGCACAGCGCAGTACACGATCGTCAAGCCCAGCCGCAGCACGGTTGCCTGGGACGCGACGTCCCCGGTGCGCTCTGGGTGGGCGGCCACATCTCGCACGATGAGGGTGTCCAGACCAAAGGTCACGAGGAGCACGAGGATCGCTACGAGCGACGTCGCAGTAGAGATTCTCCCCACGCCATCGGGTCCGGCGTAGCGGGCCAGCACCCCGATATAGACGATCCGCATGGCGTATGACAGGGCGTGGCCCGCGATGAGGATCGCCGCGTTCCGCGATACGCGCGCCGCTACGCTCGCAGACCCGGAGGTCGCTCTGGATACCTCCGGCGGAGATCCCCCATGATCCCCTCCCGCGTCGCCAGAATGGGGAGTGGTTGGCCGGTGTCTCATGCCGACCTTCCCAGCCCCAGGCGCAGCATTCCGCCGTAGAGTTGCAGCTCGGCGGGCGTTTCCGCGTTGGGATCCCGCCCCAGGAGCGAGCGCACCTGCCAGCGGCCGTAGCGGTAGAGGCTGCAGAGGATGACGGTGGCCCGATACGCGGCGACATAGAAGGGGGTGCGCCACTTGTTCAGGTATTGGATCTTTCCGCGCATCTCCTTGAGCCGGCGCTTGGCCGTGTCTCCGGTGGAAGCACCGAGATAGTGCACCACGGCAGCGTCGTGCACATAGTGGACTTGCCACCCCTCATGCCACATGCGCGTGCACCAATCCACGTCCTCGCCGTACATGTGGAACCCTTCGTCCAGGACACCGACCGCCTCAAGGCATGGTCGCCGTACGAGGAGGCAGGCTCCCGATAGATAGCCCACAGAGCGCGACTCCTCGGCCCGATCGACCCAGTCCGGCGCCAGCGCTCGCTCAAGGGTCTCGGAGCGGGCAAACAGGGCGCTCAGCTCGTACAGGGCCCCGACGATGGACGGCAGGGGGTAGGCGTTGCGCTGGTATTGCCCGTCGGGAAAGCGCAGCTGGGGTCCGCACGCACCGACCTCACCGTGCGCCTCAAGGTAGGCCATCAGGCGCTCGATCGCGCGATCGAGTATCACGGTGTCGGGGTTGAGGAGGAGGACGTACTCGCCCGTGCTCCGCCGGATGCCCTGGTTGCTCCCCGCCGCAAACCCGGCGTTCGTGCCGTTGGCAAGGAGGTGCACATTGGGAAACTCGCTGCGCACGGCATCGCACGAGCCGTCGCTCGATGCGTTGTCCACGACGATCACCTCCATGTGGAGGCTGGTCGTCTGTGCATAGAGCGAGCGCAAGCACGCCACTAAGAGTGCCCGGGTGTTGTAGCTTACGACGACCACCGATAGGTCGGGCGTCGTGGAGATGCTCATGCCTTCGCTCGCCCCTTTCGCAGGCCAGAGTGCACCCCTCGCTGCGGATCGGCCGCTGCAAACCCGGCCTGATCGTCGGGCCGCACCGTACGCCACGATAGAACCACCTCGGTGATGCCGATGGCGACCGGGTAGATGACGAGGACGGGCGCCTCGATCATGTTGGGGCTCACGACGTTGCTGACCATCTGGCCTGCCAGACCGATGGCGATGCCAACCACGAGGCAGCGCTGCCACGACGTGCCGAGGCCACGCCAGTGCCAGAGCCCCCGCCCGACGGCAAGCGCGTAGAACAGCACAAAGGGAGCGAGGCCCACGATCCCCATCTTGACCATGACCCACAGGTACGCGTTGTGCACATAGTAGCGGAGGTCGCGTCCTGACTGCGCGCGCCAGTAGGCGTCTTCGGGCACCGGCGGGCGGTAGATGCGGCCGATGCCGATGCCGAGGAGTGGATCCTGTCGGATGGTCTGGAGCGCATGGCCGGTTTCGATCACGCGCAGCTCCACGCTGCGGTCCTGGACGACGGTGGAGGGGCTCGTTCCCCAGAGGAACCGCTCGCCGGCCGCCTCCACATAGCGGGCTGGCCCCCCGCCGGTAGAGGCCGCGAGCACCACGAGGCCGGCGGCGCATACGCCGATGAGCATCATGCGGAGGCGCAGCCTCCAGCCGACCAGGACGGACAGCCCGCCTACGGCGATGACCAGGGTCAGCCAGATGTTCCGCTCAAAGGCAAGTAGCAGCGCGGCCCCGAGCGTGACGGTGCGCAGCAAACCCAGGCCCCAGCGCGGCCGGTGGTGGCAGACCAGACTGCTGACCGACAGGCAGAACATGACGTAGACCAGGATGGTGCCCGGCACCGAGACCCGCAGAACGCCCTCGTAGCTCCTGCCAGCTGTGGCCAGCGTGTCGACCGCTATCCCCAACATGGGGAAGGACGGGATGATCGTCTGCGCGATGGCCACCAGCGCCACCGCCACGGCGATGGCGTGGAGACCGCCCACGATCCGCCTGACCTGCTGCGGGGTGGTCACCAGGCCGGTGATGACAAAGAACATGGCGTAAAAGATCATGATCCGTACACGGCTGATGACGAAAAAGAGGTCAGCCGAGTAGAGGAGCACCGCTCGTGCCGAGGAGAGCAGCATTGCCAGGAGGAACCAGATCCCCGGGCCGAGGAGCGGCGTCCGTGCGAGCGCGGTGGGAGCATGGGCCAGAGCCTGGGCCAGGACCAGCGCAACCTGAAAGAGGAGGAGCACCTCGGGCAGGTTCAGGTCAAAGGGACCAAAGGGCAGCTGCGGCAGGAGTGCCGGGTCGATCAGCCCGCTGGTCAGTAGGACGATGGTCAGGATACCCGCCTCAGGCACGCGGGCGATGAAGAGCATAAAGGCCGCTCCCACCGCGGCGATGGCCACCAGGGTCGGCGAGAGCGCCAGCATCATGAGCCCCAGGCCCGCGCCCAGCAGGACAGCGGCGGGGGGCCAGAGCCACCGCCGACCGAACGGCGTGCGGTAGAACCGACCCGACGCGAACACGTTGAGGTATCCCTCCACCGGCCGCGGCGCAGGGCGTTCCCGCGCCGCGGATAGGCTCACCAGTTCCGCAGCGCTTGCTGCTGGACCCACTCGAGCGGCTCGGGCCCGTGCTCCCGTACCCAGGCGATGTAGCGGTCCAGGCCATCCTCGATATCTACCGAGGGCCGGTAGCCAAACAGTCGCTCGGCCTTGCGGGTGTCCGCCCACAGGTGATCCACGTCGCCCGGGCGCCCGTCCTCCAGAAACACGGGGGAGAGGTCCTCGCGGCCGAGCTTGTCCAACACGAGGTGTGCGAGATCCAAGACGCTGACCTCTCGGCCGCGCCCGAGGTGCACGATATCGCCCACCAGTGCGTCGCACGCGGCGGCCCCCACCAAGCCGGAGACCGTGTCGTCGACCCAGGTGAAATCCCGTGTCTGCTGCCCCGTCCCAAAGATCACCGGGCTCTCGCCCGCCAGCACGCGCATGACGAACCTCGGAATCACCTCCGCCGGGACGCCCTGGCAGTGCTCGCGCGGGCCATACACGTTAAAGAGCCGTACGACGCAGGCCGGGAGCCCGTGCGTGCGCCAGGCAGAGAGCGCGTACATCTCGCCGGCGGCCTTGCTGGCGCCGTAAGCGTTCGTGGGGTGGAGCGGGTGTTCCTCATCCACCGGGGCATAGCGTGCGTTGCCGTACACCTCGGTAGACGACACGTAGACGAATCGCCGCACGCCGTTCTCGAGACTAGCCTGGCAGGGGACCAGCGTTCCCGTGGCGTTCACGTCGTGGACGTGCAGGGGATCGTTGATCGATGCCCGCACGCAGGCGACCGCCATGTGCAGGACGACGTCTACCCCCTGGGTCGCCTCCAGCATG
>JAAZBQ010000409.1 GCA_012513725.1 Chloroflexota bacterium | reverse complement strand
TGTTGGTGACGCTCCTCGCCGGGATTGCGGCCCAGGGGCTGCTGGTGGCCATTGCGGTGCCGGTCTGGCGCCGGGCGGCGCCGGTCTCTCGAATGCTCGGCGGGATCCTCTCCGGCGCGCCGGAGACCACGCTTCGCGCGGCCTATGGCTGGGCCTGGTCCGTCGTCCACGCCGGGCTCCTGGGGATGGCGATCCTCCTCCCGCTGACCAAGTGGCGCCACGTGCTCCTCGCCCCGGTGGCCCTGCTCACCCGGCCCAGGCGCCTCGGGCGCCTGGCGCCCCTGGACCTCGATGGCCCTGAGCCGTACGGCGCCCTGCGGCCGGAGGACCTCACCCGCAAGGAGCGGCTGGACGCTTGGGCTTGTACCCGCTGTGGACGGTGCAGCGCCGCCTGCCCGGCGACGGAGGCGGGCCGGGCGCTGGATCCGCTGGCCATCGTCGGCGCCTTGGAGGCCGCCCGCGGTGGGGCGCCCCTGGCCATCCAGGCCGGCGAAGGGGCGTTGTGGGACTGCACCACCTGTCTGGCCTGCGCGGAGGTCTGCCCGGTGGGCATCTCGCCGCTGGATATGATCGTCGACCTCCGCCGCGAGCGGGTGCTGGATGCCGCCGCCATGCCGGCGCCCCTCGCCGACGTCTACCGTAATCTGGAGCGGCGGGGCAACCCCTGGGGGCAGACGGAGGAGGGCGCGGTGGCCGGTTCGTTGGGCCTGCCCGTCCTCGGGGAGGGGGAGGCGTGTGAGGTGCTCGTGTGGATGGGCTGCATGGGCCGCCACGATCCGCGGGCCCAGGCGGCGCTCCGGGCACTGGTCGCGGTCCTGCGCCACACCGGGGTGCAGGCGGCCACCCTGGGCGGCGCCGAGCGCTGCTGCGGCGACGCGGCGCGCCGGACGGGGAACGAGTACCTGTGGGGCGCCCTGGCCGAGGAAACGGCCGACACGCTGCGGGCGCGGCAGTTCGAGCGCCTCGTGAGCCTCTGCCCCCACTGCGTGCACCAGTTCGCCCACGAGTACGGCGACCTCGGTGTCGACCTCCCCGCCCAGCACGCCACCGCCTACCTGGCGGAACTCGTTCGCGACGGCCGGCTGGCGTTGCCCCCCGCCACGGGGCCGGACGCCGCAGAGCGCCGCGTGACCTACCACGACCCCTGCTACCTGGCCCGCGCTCTGGGCGAGGTGCAGGCGGCCCGGGAGCTCCTGGCGTGGGTCCCGGGCGCGGCGCTGGAGGAACTGCCCCGCCACGGCCGGGAAACCCGCTGCTGCGGGGCGGGCGGCGGTCAGATGTGGCTGCCCGGCGAGAGCGCCCCACTGGAGGCGGACCGGGTGGCAGAGGTCGCCGCGTCCGGGGCCTGGGCCGCCGGCGGGGCGCTCGCCACCGCCTGCCCCTACTGCGCCACGATGCTGGGCGACGGGCTGACGCCGTCCGGGGAGGGGCAGAGAGTGTACGACGTCGTGGAACTCGTCGCCGCGGCGCTGGGTGTATCGGAAGGACAGGGCCAAGAGCATACGGGGGTGCGGGCATGAGCCGCTACGCGGGATGGGTGTTCATCGGGGTGTTGGGGCTCGTCGTGGGCGTGGGCCTGGCGAGTTGGCGGGCGTTTCCCAGCGAGGACATGGTGGCGCGGGCCTCCTGCGCCGAGTGCCACGACGTCCACGGGGCCATCGAGTTCGCCGAGGCCCCCGTCCAGAGCCAGGTGTGGATCCTGGGCGACGTGCCGGAAGGGACCTATTTCATGGTCGCCGACCTGTTCCCTTACGCCACCGAGGAGCAGGGTACCTCCATCTCCCTGGATGACCTCTTGGCGCGCTACGGGGTGACCGAGTGGGAGCGGGTGGGGATCGAGTCGCTGGACGGTGGGCTCGTCGTGTTGGACCGCGAGTACGTGACGGAGCACTCGCTCCTGGTGCCCTATGTCGAGGGCATCCGCTTCATGGACCGCAACCAGCACGAATCCACCTGGCTCAAGGGCGTGCGCTGGATCATCGTGGAGGGGGCCGAGACGCCCCTCACCATCGGCGACCGGCAGACGTCCCTCGGGCGGCTGCTCCTGGCCGATCGGACCACGGTGGTGGCCGAGGGGGCCGAGGCCATGTACCGCAGCGAACTGGACGGCGAGATCTACCGGGGCCTGTACGCCCACGTGTACACCGGCGCCCGGGTGCCTGCCGCGCTGGGCGATGCGTGGGAGGCGGAGGCCTTTTACGCCGTGAGCGCCGCCGGGCAGGAGACCCCCTTTACCAAGGAGGACCTCCAGCGAGCGGTGATCGCCACAGCGAACGGCCGGCCCACACTGGTGTTGCCCGACGAGGGCCGCGGGCGGTGGGTCATCGACCTTGTGGCGCTCCTTCCGGAGAGCTAGGCCCGCGAGCAACACCACACACAGAACGAATCGGTAGGAGGACGGCATGTTCACGAACAGATATCGCGTGGTGGCCCTGGTCTTTGTCGCGGTGCTCGCCGTCGTCGGCGGGCTGGCGTTGGCCCTGCGGCCGCCCAACTGGCAGACTCCCCTGGAGGTGGATGGCGCGCCGTCCGAGGCGCTCACCGCCGCGGACTGGCGCGAGGCCGCCCAGGACTTTCCGGGCCTCCTCCGCGACGGAGAGTGGCTGCCCTTGGAACGCCTCCTCGGCGACGCTGGCGTGGACTCGGTGGAGACCGTCTCCGTTGATGGGCAAGAGTATGCGTGGAGCGACGTCTACGAGGACGCCTGGGTGGCCCGCGATGGCCGCCTGGCCATCGGCGACGGGACGGCTGCCTCGGGCGCTGCCATCGCCGTCCAGCGCCCGCCGGAGGCGAACCAGGTGGCAGCCAGCCTCACGGACCTCGCCCCCACCATCGCCGGCGCTCTCGGCCTGCCCTCCCCCGCCGAGACCACCGGCCGGGCGCTGGGGCAGTTCTCCACCGACCGGGCGGTGCTCGTGATCCTGGACGGCCTCGGCTACCGGGAGTACATGGCCCACCGCGGCACCGAGGTCACGCCCTTCCTCGACAGCCTGGCCGCCCCGCGACTGGGCA
>JAAZBQ010000408.1 GCA_012513725.1 Chloroflexota bacterium | reverse complement strand
GTGGCTGATCGCCGAGCGAAGCACCGGCCAGTTGCCGGTCGTGATGGCGTCCACGATGTAGAAACCGGTGCGCGGCTGGAACTGCGTCAGCATCATGGTGTCCATGCGGCCCGACAGGGGCAGCCAAGCCAACCGCACGGAAAAGATGATCTGGAACATGAGTCCCATAAAGAAGACGGGCACGGCGTAGACGAGAATGCTGCCCGCCCGGATGCCATAGTCCTGCACAGAGCCGCGGTGCTTGGCCGCATAGGCGCCGCTCAGCACCCCGAACACGGCGGTGAACAGCATCGCCGGTACCGTGAGCTCGATAGTGGCGGGCAGGCGCTCCGCCAACTCGTCACGGATCGGGCGCCCCCCTGATGTCAGGGCATTTCCCAAGTCGAGCCGCACCGTCTTCCAGATAAAGTCGACGTACTGCTCGAGGATGGGCCGGTTCAGCCCCAGTCGCTCGCGGATCTCGTGGGCCTGCTCGGCGCTGACCTTGGGCCCCAACTGCGAGCGGATGGGATCACCCGGCAACACGCGCATGACAAAGAACACCACGGTGATCAGGATCAACACCATGGGGATTGTCAGGAGAAGCCGCGTGATCAGGAATTTACGTAATGATGCGGACATGCACCAACTCCATCAAGCGCGCGAGGGGGCAGGTGAACCCTCGCCCCCTCGCGATCGCACCAGAAACAATCAGTCTGCTGTCTTACTCGGCCGGCGTGTAGGTGTGATTGAACACGATGTACCGGAGCGCCGGGGCGTCCACGCGCTGAACGGTGAGACCCTCGACCTCCTGCAGGCGGACGGCTTCCACCGGGCCAACCGTGCGCCACGCGACGTCCACCTCACCGCTTTCCACGGCGTTGGCCATGGTCGTCGGATCGGCATAGTAGCGGACGATGACGTTCGGGATCTGCGCGACGTCGTCGCCCAGGTACTCGGGGTTCGCCTCGAGCACCATCTGCTCGCCCGGAACGAGCGAGACCATGCGGTACGGGCCGACGCCATCCAGCGTCTCCGGATACGCGACGATCTCGTCCGCCGAGAAGGTGTTCGGGTTCACCGGCACGAACGGCGCCGTGGCCGCCAGGGCCGGGAAGAAACCGAACGACCCCTTGAGCGTGTACTGGACGGTCTGGTCGTCGATGGCCTCGACGTCCTCAACGTACACGCGCACCAGGCCAGAGACCTCACCCGCGAGGGTGTTCAGCCGCTCCCAGGCGTAGACAAAGTCGTTGGCCGTGAGCGGGGTGCCGTCGGCAAAGGTGACGCCTTCCTTGAGCGTGAAGGTGTACACCGTGCCGTCCTCGCTGATCTCGGGCATCTCGGCCGCCACGCCCAGGGTCAGCTCGGTGCTGCCGGGCGGGTAGGTGAGCAGTGCGCGGCCGGTGTTGCGGATGATCTCCCAGTCGTGGATGGCATAGGCGTCGTTGGCATCCAGGCTGTGCACCTCATCGGTGGTACCGATGATGATCGTGTCGGTGCTGCCGGAGGCCGGCTGGGCGTCCTCACCAAACGTGAGCACGTTGTAGTTGAACTCGATGGTGGAAGAGATATCCACCCCTTCGATGCCGTCGCGGAAGATGATGAACTCCGGCTCCCAGAAGAGCGGCAGCGTGGGCACCATCTCAGCGTACAGATCGCCGATCTCCTGGTACAGCTGGGCACGCTCGTCGGGGTCCGACGAGGAGGCCGCGGCTACCAGCAGCTCGTCCATCTGCTCATCGCAAAAGTTCACGCCATTGTCCGGCGACTGCAGGCAAGACGCGAACGGCGTCAGCCAGTTGTCGGGGTCCGCAAAGTCGGGGAACCAGCCCAGGATAAAGGCGGGCATCTCACCGGCGACAAAGGCGTCGATGTACGAGGCCCAGTTCTGGCTCTGCAGCTCCACAGTGATCAGGCCGGTCGCCTCGAGCTGCTCCTTGAGCACCTGCATGACGTCGGCCGTCGTGGTGCCATAGTGCTCCGGAGGGAACCACAGCTCCATGACAAAGGGATCGTCGGCCGTGTAGCCCAGGCCCTCGAGCAACTCGATGGCCAGATCCAGGTCGCGCTCGCCGTACTTGTCCAGGAAGGGCTCCGTGGCGTACGGATAGTCGGGCGGGACCATGTGATAGGCCGGGGTGTTGCGACCCTCAAAGACGCGGTCCACCATCTCCTCGCGGTCGATGGCGGCGGCGACGGCGTCCAACAGGTCCTGTTGCCAGAACTTTTCGTCGGCGACCGGCTCGGTCGTCGGCTCCTCGGGGGCCGCCGTCGGCTCGGGCTCGGCGGTGGGCTCCGCCGGCTCCTCGGG
>JAAZBQ010000407.1 GCA_012513725.1 Chloroflexota bacterium | reverse complement strand
CTTGACTCGGGGACCCTCGAAGGACGCCCGCGAGGATCAATCCTGTGAATCTTGTGAATCCTGTCCTCTTCTCGGTTTCTTGCGCCATGAGTGGCGCCGCTGCGACATGGGCTACTCAGGATGACGGAGCGAGCTGAGGGGCGTGGGGCGCGCGATCGCACGCCCCACGCCTTTTCTTCTTAAGCGCCCTCGATGTCCTCCGTCCACCCCGCGGGATCCGCCAGGCGGGGCTCCTCGGTGGCGCGGAACTGGGTCCGGTACAGCCCCGCGTACAGCCCCCCCTGCTCCAGGAGCGACGCGTGGGTGCCGCGCTCGACGATCTTGCCCCGGTCGATCACCAGGATCAGGTCGGCGGCCAGGATGGTGCTCAGCCGGTGGGCGATGACGATGCTGGTCCGCTCGGCCATCACCCGGCCCAGGGCGTCCTGGATGAGCGCCTCGGACTCGGAATCCAGGCTGCTCGTGGCCTCGTCGAGCACGAGGACCCGGGGGTCCTTGAGGATGACCCGGGCCAGGGCGATGCGCTGCTTTTCGCCACCGCTCAGCCGATAGCCCCGCTCGCCCGTGACCGTGTCGTACCCATCGGGCAGCGCCTGGATGAAATCGTGGATGTTGGCCACCCGGCAGGCGGCCTCCAGCTCCTCCGGGGTGGCGTCCAGTCGGGCGTATTGCAGGTTGGTACGGATGGTGTCGTGGAACAGGAACGTCTCCTGGGTCACCATGCCGATCTGGGCGGAGAGGGACTCCAGGGTGAGGTCGCGGAGGTCGTGGCCATCCAGGCGGATGATGCCCTCGCTGGGATCGTACAGCCGCGGGATGAGGTAGGTGAGGGTGGTCTTGCCCGCGCCGGAGGGCCCCACGAGCGCCACGAGCATGCCGGGGTCGGCGCGAAAGGAGACGCCGTCCAGCGCCAGGCCGCGCGCCTGGGTGCGGGGCGCGTCGTCGACGCCCTCCTCTCTGGCGTGGGCCGCAGCCCCCGAGAGGACTGCCGTGACGTTATCCATGCTCCCATAGCGGCGGACGTCGGAGAGGAGCACCTCATCGCCCGTCTCGTAGCGAAAGGAGACGTCTTCAAAGACGATCTCGCCCCGGGCCTCCTCGAGGACCACGGCGTCGGGCTTGACCGCGATATCCACCGGCAGGTCGATCACCTCAAAGACCCGCTCGAAACTCACCATCGAGGTGGCAAACTCGACCGGGGCGTTGGAGAGCCCCTGGAGGGCGCTGTACAGGGTGCCCAGATAGGCGCCAAAGGCCACGATGGTGCCCACGCTAAAGGCGCCCTGGATCACATAGTACCCGCCGAGCCCGTACACCAGGGCGGTGCCCACGGCGCTGATCAGCCCGATGACGGCCCCAAAGAGCGATCCCACGAACGCCCGCCGCACGCCCAGGTCGCGGACCCCGGCCGCCCGCTGGCCGAACCGCTCGACCTCCAGCCCCCGCCGGCCGAATAACTTGACCAGCAGGACCCCGCCGATGTTCAGGGTCTCGTTCATCATGGCGTTCATCTCGGCCATAGCGTCCATCTGCAGGCGGGCCATCTCTCGCAGACGGTTGCCCAACATCCGGGCGGAGAGGATAAAGAGGGGCATGATCGCCACGGAGATGAGGGTCAGCCGCCACTCCAGGGTCAGCATCACGGCCAGCACCGCGGCAGCCCGCACGATCTGGGTGATGATGCCAACGAGGGTGCTGCTGATGGCGTTCTGGGCCCCCACCACGTCGTTGTTCAGGCGGCTCATCAGCTCGCCCACCTTGGTGTTGGTGAAAAAGCGCAGCGACATGCGCTGGAGCGTGGCGTACAGCGCCACCCGCAGGTCGTAGATCACGCCCTCCCCCACCCGGGAGCTGGTGCGACGCTGGAACACGCTGAGCCCCCCGTTCAGCGCCGGGATCAGGAGGAGGGCCACCGCCAGGAGGAGCAGTCGGTCGAGGTCGCCGGCGGGGATGGTGGTGTCGATGAGGTCCCGGAGGATCAGGGGATTGAGCAGCGCCAGCCCCGTGTGGGCCAGGATCAGGAGCAGCATCGCCACGATCAGCCAACGGTAGGGCGCTCCGTAGGCGAGCACCCGCCGCAAGAGCGGCCAGGTGATCTTGGGGTTCTCGTCGGGGGCGTTGATCAGTCCCCGCATGCCCATCCCGCCACGACCTCGCATTGCGTCACCTCGCTCGTCTACGCGCTCCCAGAGCCGCTGGGGCGGTCACTCGTCCGTCACACGCCAATCGGCCTGGAGACCCAGGAACTCGCCGTAGCGGGCCACCGCGGCGTCGACGGCCTCTTCCTCGGCCGGATCGAGGGGACGCAGCGGGCTTATGTCGACCTGAACGTCCCGAGCCCGCACCTTGCGCCGCCAGCGCCCCACCAGCTGCCCGTCGATGACCACGGCGTGATAGTACCCGATCTCCCCGCCGACTGCACGCAGCCACCCGTCGACGTCGGCCACGTCCTTGCTCTCGCGGTACCCGGAAAAGAACTCGTCGAACGTCTGCAGCAGGTGGGCGGCCGGCGCATCCGGCGCCGGGGGCGGCGGCGCCGGGGGCGACGCCGCCCCGGGCATCCACCAGTGCGTGCGCCCGTCCAGGTCGAACGACGCGGCCTCATCGCCCAGCAGGGCCAGGCCGGCCCGGGCATCCGCCGCCAGCAAACTGGACCAGGCCCTGTAATCCAGGGCGGTGGCGGGGCCGCGGGTGGCGAGGTAGCGGCGCGTGAGCGCGGCCAGCGCCTCCTCCCGGGAGAGCGTCTGGGCATCGGGCGCGCGCTCGGCGAGGAGGGCGTAGGTCTGGCGCTTGCCCCGGGGGGCGCCGGAGCAGATGACGCCTTCCAACTCGGCGTGCATCAGGATGTGCGGCAGCCTCTGGCCCTCGGTGCTGATGCCCGCCTCCTCGAGGACCGCGCCGAGCTCCTTGCGGGTCAGGTGGCGGCCGCCGGCGAGCGCCTCGGCGATGGCCTCGGCGCTACGGGCGCGCTGGGCGTCGTCCAGCGCCAGTTGACCGTACCGGTAGGCGCTGGATGCCTGGATCCGCGGCCCGGTGAGCGCCAGGATCCAGCGGATATCGGCCGGCAGGACGAAATGCCACGTGGGCCGCAAGAGGTGGGTGCGCAGGATGCGGCCCTCGGCCACGGCGCGCTGGACGGCGTCTTCGGTGGCGCCGGCCGTGCGCTGGGCCACGGACCACTTGGCAAAGGCGTATTCCTGCGCCTGCAGGGCCCCCAGCGCCCCGACGACGTCCTCGAGCGAGGCGGCGGGGGCCGAGGTCAGGCCCAGGTTCGCCATCCGCGCCCGAGCGATCTCTCGGGCGCTCGCTGGCGGCGTGTCCATCTGCGACATGGCAGTACCTCCCGGCGGGGTGCGTTCCCGGTCCCCCGCTACCCCCTCATGGTACGCCCGATACCCCTTGGGGGCAAGGGCGCGCCTCCCTTCCCGAAAGGTTCTTTCCTTTCGGGAAGGTTCCGGAGAGTACAGCCGCCGCGTGGCACCAGGCGCGCCGCTCTTGCCGGCCGGTGTGCTCGCCCGGAACCTTCCCGGAAGGCAAGGCACCTTCCGGGAAGGGGAGTACGTACGAATCTCGTACTGATGTGCGGAAATCCTTGACGAATGTCGTACCATGTGCTATAGTGGCGGTGTAGCAGATAGTCAGATGAGGTGCGGGCGATGGATGCGGTGGATCGGCAGATCGTGGGGCTTTTGCAGGCCAACGGCCGGCGCTCCAACGTCGAGGTGGCCCGGGCGATGGGCCTCTCGGAGGGCGCGGTGCGCAAGCGCATCGACCGCCTCGTCGCCGATGGCCTGCTCCACATCCGCGCGCTGGTGGATCCCGCCGCGGCGGGGTATGCCACCCGGGCGATGGTCCACCTGAACGTGGAGATCAAGCGCATCGCCGAGGTGGGCCGGCAGTTGGCCGAGATGCCCGAGGTGCGCGCCGTCCACAGCCTCACGGGCGAGCACGACCTCCTGGTGGAGGTGGCCGCCGCCTCCGACGCGGCGTTGATGGCGTTCCTCCAGGAGCGCGTCGCCCCGCTGGAGGGGGTCCTCTCCAGCCGCACGTCTCACGTGGTCTCCACATTCAAGGCCCCGCACCAGTGGGCGCCGCCGGAGCCCGCTCCCCCGGCCGTCCTCGTGGCCGACGACGACCCCGACTTTCTCGAGATCACCCGCTCCATGTTGGCCTCCAGCGGCTACCGGGTGCGCACGGCCTCCAGCGGGTCCGGCGCCCTCCGGAGCCTCCGCGCCGAGGGGGCCGACCTCGTGGTGCTCGATATCATGATGAACGGCATCCTGGATGGTTGGAACGCCGGCCGCCTGGTGCGCGAGGACCCTGCGGTGCGCGACACGCCGATCCTGGTGGTCTCTTCGATCACCAGCAGCGAGTACCTGGGCATGATGCCCACCGACGACGACAACCTCATCGACGGGTTCCTGTCCAAGCCGGTGGACCCCGAGCGGTTCCTCAAAGAAGTGGGCAGGCTCGTCAGGCGATGAGTGGGGAGGGAGGATGACCAAGATCCTGGTCGTCGACGACGACCCCGATTTCGTCGAGATCATGCGCATGGTGTTGCGTGCCGAGGGCTATGAGGTGGAGAGCGCCGCCGACGGCGACGGCGCCCTGCGCGCCCTGCAGGCCCGCCCGCCAGACCTCGTGGTGCTGGACGTCATGATGGCCACGGTGCTCGATGGGCTGGACCTCGCCCGCCGCATGGACGAGGACCCGGCGCTCCGCCACATCCCCATCATCATGGTGTCCTCGGTGACCGATAGTGCGATGGCCGATATGTTTCCCACCGACGAGTATATCCCGATTGACGCCTGGCTATCCAAGCCCGTGCGCCCGCAAGACCTGTTGCACAAGGTGGCGCAGCTGGTGCCGGCCAACACGCCGCGGAGCGGCTAAGCCGGGAGCCAGGGGGAGCCGGAGGGACCATGGCCGACCCGACCCGAATTCTGGTTGTCGACGACGACCCAGACTTTCTCGATTACCTCGAGATCATCCTGGCGGCGAACGGCTATGCGGTGGACAAGGCCGCCAGCGCCGAGCAGGGCCTGGCCAGGATGCGCGCCTGCTGCCCGGCGCTGGTGATCGTGGACGTGATGATGTCCTACGTCCTCGATGGCTGGGCCATTGGTCGCGAGATTCGCGAGGACCCCGTCCTCCGCCACGTGCCGATCATCATGGTGTCCGCCATCGTGAGCAACGCGGACGACCCCATGTTTCCCACCATTGACGAGGCGCACTTTGACGCGTTCCTGAGCAAGCCCGTGGACCCCGCCACCCTCGTGCAGCGCATCGAGGAGCTCCTGGCCGTGCGCCAGGACGAGGGCTGAGG
>JAAZBQ010000044.1 GCA_012513725.1 Chloroflexota bacterium | reverse complement strand
GAGTATATCATGGCCGACCGAAGGCGTCAATATTCGCTCGCGCTCCCCTTCCCTCCCCCTTCCCGGAAGGTGCCTTGCCTTCCGGGAAGGTTCCGGGCTCTCCAGCGAAACCCTGCGGACAGACCCGCCGGTTGATCCTGCATTTTAGGTTTTTCCGGCGGATAGCGGGTATGACTGTCCGCGTATGTCCGCACTCCCCTTCCTGAAAGCTGCCTTGCCCATCGGGTCCGGGAAGATTCCGCGCGCGTGCGGACGTATGCGGACAGTCCTGCCGGTAGTTTTCTGCGTTTTCGCAATCCCGGGAAGTAACCAGCAGTTCTGTCCGCATCTGTCCGCAGTGGGCGTGGGGACCGGAACCTTCCCGGAAGGAGGGAACCTTCCGGGAAGGGGAGGCGGATCGTTGGCCACGACGCGCTTTGACAGCGGGCCGCGCCGGGGTATAATCCCGCCGCACTGACCACAGGGCGAGCCGTGGGAACCTCCCACGGCTCGTGTGACGTCTGGAGGGTGAACCGTCCATGTCGATCCAAGCCTTCCTCTTTGATTGCGGCGGCGTGCTCCTTCGGGACGGGGACCAGGACCTGCACCGAGCCTGGGAGGCGCGCCTGGGGCTCGCCGAGGGCGACCTCCAGCATAGGCTCTGGCAGGGCGAGACCTGGTCGCTGGCCGAACGCGGCCAGATCACCGATGCCGAGTTCTGGGCCCGCTGCGGGCGAGACCTGGGCCTCACCACGCCCGAGGAGATCGCCGCCCTCCGCGAGGACCTGTGGGCCGCCTGGCGCCCGGATCCCCAGGTGCTGGCCCTCGTCGACCGCCTGCGCCACACCCACCGGCTGGCCATCCTGTCCAACGCCTCCGACGCGCTGGAGGAGATGCTGGCGGAGCGGTACGGCCTGGCGGAGCGGTTCGAGGCCATCGTGAACTCGGCACGGCTAGGGGTGGCCAAGCCGGAGAAGGCCATCTATGAGCGGGCGCTGGAGATCCTGGGGCTGGAGCCCCGGGAGGTGGTGTTCATCGACGATCGCGCCGAGAACATCGCCACCGCCGCCGCACTGGGGCTCCACGTGGCCTGGTTCGTGGGCCCTACTGAGCTGCAGCGCCAACTCGAGGTCTACCTCCGGCCCGATCGGGGCTAGGACCCCTCCCGCGGGAACCTCTTGCGCCTCCCGACCGTTCTACCGTGCGAGGCGTGTGCCTCACGGGTCCCTTGCTAGTCTCGAGGACGTGAACCCCATGGGTGATACCCTCCCCTCGCCGTGGTCCGAGAGCCCCCGCACCGCCGCCCTGCAACGGGCCGCTGCCCGGCGGGCCGCACGGACGAAAGCACTGGCCAGGCCTGCGCCGGAAGACGCGCAAAAGCCTGCCACCCCCCGCCCCAGCCTGTTGTCGCGCATCTGGCAGGGCTTTCTGGTGGCGATCCTGGCCGTCATCGGCGCGGGTCTCTTGGCCGTGGCGGGGGGGCTGGGGCTGTACGCCTACTATGCGCAGTCCCTCCCCTCTCCCGACGAGATGTATCAGCGGGCCGCCACGTTCCAATCCGCCCGCATCTACGACCGGCACGGCCGGCTGCTCTTTGAGTTCTTTGATCCCAACGGCGGCCGACGCATGGTGGCCCGCTATCACGAGTTGCCCGCCGTCGTCGTCGAGGCGACAGTGGCCACCGAGGACGGCTCCTTTTTCACCAACCCGGGCGTGAACCCGCTGGCCACCCTCCGCGCCCTGTGGCAGGACCTGCAGCATGGCGAGATGGTGTTCGGCGGCTCTACGATCACCCAGCAGGTGGTCAAGAACCTGTTCCTCACCCGCGAGCGCACCGTGGAGCGCAAGGTGCAGGAGGCCATCCTGGCCACGGAACTCACCCGGCGCTACAGCAAAGAGGAGATCCTCGAGGTCTACCTGAACGATGCCTATTTCGGCAACCTGGCCTACGGCATCGGTGCGGCGGCGAACACGTATTTTGGCAAGGACGTGTCCGACCTCCAACTGCACGAGGCGGCGCTCCTCGCAGGCCTCATCCAGTCGCCGGTGCCCTACGACCCCTACACGGACCCCGACGCCGCGCTGAGCCGGCGGGCCGTCGTGCTGGGGCTCATGAAGCGGCGCGGGCACATCACCGCCGCCGAGGCGGACGAGGCGAACGCCCTGCCCCTCGGCGTGCAATCCGCGCCGAACACGATGCGCGCCCCGCACATGGTGATGCACGTGCGCCAGGAACTCGAGACGCTGGTCGGGCAAGACCGGCTGTACCGGGAGGGCCTACAGGTCTACACGACGCTGGACCTCGACCTGCAACAGCAGACCGAGGAGGCCGTGCGCCAGGGGCTCGCGCCGCTGGAGGGGCGGGCCGCCACCAACGCCGCCGTCCTGGCCCTCGACCCGCACAACGGCGACATCCTGGCCATGGTGGGCTCGGCGGACTTTTGGTCGGAGGAGATCGCGGGCCAGGTGAACGTCGCGCTGCAGCCGCGCCAGGTGGG
>JAAZBQ010000406.1 GCA_012513725.1 Chloroflexota bacterium | reverse complement strand
GATCGTACTCCAGATAGGCCTTGGCCTGCTTCTCATAGTACAGGGGCGAATCCGCCGGCGGCGCGTACTGCATGTTGGTGGCAAAGCCGTCCATCAGCAGCTCGCGCATCTCGTCGCGGTTGACGGCCACCGACATGGCGATGCGGAAATCCCGCTCGGAGAAGAGCTCCCGGAGGCGGGCATTCTTGGTGGTCATGTTAAAGTGCATGCACTCGACCCGGGTGCCGCGCCAGATCTGGACGGTATAGTCGCCCTGGGCCTCGCTCTCCTTGAACACGGTATAGTTGGCAAAGTCCGTGCCCGTGTGCCGGCCCTGGCAATCCACCTCGCCGCTCACCACGCGCATCACAGCGACCTGGACGTCGGTAAAGTCGCGGTACATCAGCTTGTCGATGTACGGTAGCTGGTTGCCCTCGCCGTCGACCTCCCAGAAGTACGGGTTGCGCTCCAGGATGACGATCTCGTCGGACCAAAGCCCCGTGCTCACCCACGGCTCGTTGGTCGGCCGCTCGGGCGTCAGGCTGACGTTGTTCTTGTCGGACAGGAGCTGGGTCCAGTCGTCCCACGACGTGTTGGCAGCGAGAAGCTCTTCGATCTCGCCCTCGTCCCCGTACTCGGGATGAAACTGCTTCAAAAAGTGCGCTGGGCGCGCAATACCCAGGCCGTTGATCATCTCGCCGCGGTACTGGAACAGCGCTGCCGGCTGCGCAAAGGTGTACGTGAAGGTATAGTCATCAACCGCCGCGAACGTGGCGGGCACCACCTCGCCGTCGAGGACGCTAGCCATCCACTTGGGGTGGGCCACGGTGAACTCGCGGTTCAGGATGAGGTCCTCATACCAGAACCGGAAATCTTCGGTCGTCAGAGGCGCGCCGTCGGACCACTTGAGCCCACGCCGCAGCGTAAAGGTCCACTCGGTCGCATCGGGCGACACTTCCCACGATTCGGCCATCTTGGCGATCACGTTCAGGTTCTGGTCGATCTCCAGGACGCTGCGGTCGCAGACCTGGCTGCGCGCGCCGCCATCGGCCTGGCCGCGCTTGTTCAGGCGCCAGCCACCGCCATAGTTGCCGATGCCGTCCAGCCCGGTGATGACGAACGGGTTCTCGGGCAGGCGCTCTTCGACGGGCGGCAGTTCGCCGGCGGCCACCTGGTCCGCCAGCATGGGCGCTTCGTTGTAGCGAGAAGGCGTCTCGCCGGGTGCAGCGGGGGCTGCGGGCTCGGCGGGCGCACCGGCCGGCGCGGTGGTGGGCTCGGGGGCCGACGGTGCCGGGGTGGTCGGCTGGGTGCAGGCGGCGGCGACGGTGCCCGCCCCCACCAGGGCGGAAACGCGCAGGAACTCGCGACGTGAAAGCATCTAGTCTTGCTCCTTCTGAATGTGTGGCCCTTGGATGGTCCATACCCGGGAGAGCCATACCCTCCCCACAGCAGCAAGGCGGCTCGCAGTCTTGCCTCCTCTCCTGATTCGCCTTGCCCAGGGGACCCGTGGGTCCCGCAGCGGATCGCCGGCAGCACGCGTTCCGGAGCAAAACGCTCCGGTATACGGCGTCATGACGGCACGGAGTAACGGTAAGACTATCGGGGACGCTATCAGTAGGAGAAACTGCTTGGCCACGCGGCCTGCACTAGGGGCCGAACGACTTTCTGGGGGTGAGCGGGACGATGCTGGCAAGACGCCAGCGCCGCTATCCAGACGAGATCGAGGCCTCCGTAGGCTCTGGCAGGATACTCGACCGTGACGGAAAAGTCAATCGCGGTATGCCGTGCGGGCCACTTAAGTGTAACCCTGCAGGCGCGCGGCGTGTCCAAAAGGGTGACAGAGTGACTGCAATGCTGACGGAGGATGCCCCGATGCGCGTACTGCTGGTGTACCCCGAGTTCCCTGACACGTTCTGGAGCTTTCGCCACGCCCTGCGGTTCATCCGCAAAAAGGCGTCCAACGCGCCCCTGGGGCTCCTCACCGTGGCGGCCATGCTCCCCGAGGAGTGGGACCTCCGCCTGGTGGATATGAACGTCGAACGCCTCAGCGACCAGGACCTCGGCTGGGCGGACTATGTCTTTATCAGCGCCATGGTCGCCCAGCGCGATTCCGCGCATAAAGTCATCCGGCGCTGTCGCGAAGTGGGCGTCAAGACGGTCGCCGGGGGGCCGCTGTTCCTGGCCGAGCACGACGCCTTTCCCGAGGTGGACCACTTTGTGCTGAACGAGGCAGAGATCACCCTGCCCCCCTTCCTCCGGGACCTCGAGGCCGGGGAGCCTCAGCGCGTGTATGAGACGTCCGAATACGCCGACATGACCCAGAGCCCCACGCCCCTCTGGCGGCTGGTGGACCTCCGCAACTATGCCTCGTTGTGCCTGCAGTACTCGCGCGGGTGCCCGTTCGGCTGTGATTTCTGCTCGGTGACCGCCATGCTCGGCCATCGCTTCCGTACCAAGACGGCGGAGCAAGTCACCGCCGAACTGGACACCCTCTACACGCTGGGCTGGCGCGGTGGCGTCTTTTTCGTGGACGACAACTTTATCGGGAACAAGGGCCGCCTCAAGCGCGAGATCCTGCCCGCCCTCATCGAGTGGCGCAAGGGCAAAAAGGGGATGACGTTCAACACCGAGGCCTCGGTGAACCTCGCCGATGACCCCGAGCTCATGGACCTGATGACCCGCGCCGGGTTTGACACGGTGTTCGTCGGGATCGAGACCCCCGACAACGACTCGCTCAGCGAGTGCAACAAGACCCAGAACCAGGGGCGCGACCTGGTCGCCGCGGTCAAGACGATGCAGCGGGCCGGACTGCAGGTGCAGGGCGGGTTCATCGTAGGGTTTGATAGCGACACGCCCTCGATCTTTCACCGCCAGATCGAGTTCATCCAGCAGGCCGGCGTGGTCACGGCCATGGTCGGGTTGCTGAATGCCCCCAAGGGTACCAAGCTGTACGACCGCCTGGAGCGGGAGGGACGGCTAGAGGGCGAGTTCACCGGCGATAATACGAACAACACCATGAACTTCCGGCCGCGAATGGATCCCGAGGTGCTGCGCGAGGGGTACCGGGCGATCATGGAGGGGATCTATAGTCCGCGCGCCTACTATGAGCGGGTGCGCACCTACCTGGCCGAGTACAACCCCCGCGCCCAGGTGCAGCACGTGCTCACCTGGGAGTATGTGATGGCGTTCTTCCGCTCCGTCGTCCACCTGGGCATCCTGGGCAAGGAGCGGGTAGAGTACTGGAAGCTGATCGGCTGGACCATCCTGCGCCGGCCGCGGCTCTTTCCCGACGCCATCACGTTCGCCATCTATGGCTTTCACTTTCGGCGGATCTGCGAGACGTACGTGTTCTAGCGCTGTTCGCGCGAGGCTCTGCCGTTGGGAGGGAATCTACCCACGGATGCCACGGATGGACGGATGGCACGGATGGGGGGAGAGGATGGCCCTTGGGCCGATCTGCCTGTGTCGTCCGTGGCATCTCGTCAGCAGAGGGTGCTGATCGGCGCCCATCGTTCTGCGGAAATCGGGCTGTTGTGAGGGCCGCCGACATATCTGTCGGCGGCCGGTGGGCCAGAAACCCTTGACGCCCCGAGTGCCTCCGGGTATACCTTTGACAGATGGTTCCCCCACCCGCACGCCCGGAGGCGCCGTGAACCTCGTCTACATCACCTTGGACTCGCTGAACCGCCACATGCTGCCCCTGTACGGCCCCTCCTGGGTGCACACGCCCAACCTCGAGCGCCTCGCCGCCCGGGGCGTCGTCTTTGACGGGCACTATGCCGGCTCCCTCCCCTGCATGCCCGCGCGCCGCGAGATGTGGACGGGCACCGAGGAGTGCTGGTGGCGCTGGTGGGGGCCGGTGGAGCCGTGGGATCGCCCCTTGGCCTACGAACTGGGCCGACAAGGGGTCACGTCGCAGCTGATCACCGACCATTACCACTTTTTCGAGTGGGGCGCACACTCGTACGAGTACGACTTTGTCGGCTATGACGCTGTCCGCGGCCACGAGCACGACAACCTGCGCACCCGGCCGGTGGCCGAGGCGCCCGACTGGGCCCGGGTCCTCCTGGAGCGGCGCCCGGGCGACGCGCCGATCTACGTGCGCAACGTCCAGGACTACCGCGGGGAGGAGGACTTTTTTTCTCCCCGGGTCTTTCGCCGCGCCGCCCAGTGGCTGCGGGAGGACCGCCCCGAGGGGGCTTGGTACCTGCACGTGGACGCGTTTGATCCCCACGAACCGTTCCACGTCCCCGAGCCCTACCGCTCGATGTACACCGACGACGACTATCGCCGCTACAGCCCCTGGCCCCTGTACGGCCGCACCGACGCCGGCGCCGGCGCCCTCGATGACCGAGAACTCGCCTGGGTGCGCGCCCAGTATGCCGGCAAGGTGACCATGGCCGACCGCTGGCTGGGACGGGTCTTGGACGCCCTGGACGCGCAGGACCTCTGGAGTGACACCACCGTGCTCGTCACGGCCGACCACGGGCACTATCTCGGCGACCACGGGTGGATCGGCAAGCCGCCCTGCCCCATCTATGACACGCTTGCCCACATCCCGCTCCTCATCGCCTGGCCAGGCTGCGCCGGCGGCACGCGGATCTCGACCGCCACCCAGACGGTCGACCTGTACCCCACCCTCCTGGAGATGCTCGGCG
>JAAZBQ010000405.1 GCA_012513725.1 Chloroflexota bacterium | reverse complement strand
GATCCGCAGCGGCGTGATCGGTCAGGTTGCGCAGGTTCGCGCCGTCGGCATCCACCGCCATCACCTCATACGCGCCGTCCACCGAGGCGACCAGGGCGATGCGCTCGTCCGCCGGCGACCAGCGCGGCTCGCCGATATCCGCATCCAGATCCAGCACCAGGCGATCCTCGCCCGAGTCGAGATCCACTACGTACAGGTCCACGGACCCATAGTGGCCGCCGGGCCCCTGCCGGTCGGAGAGGTAGGCCAGGCGCCGGCCGTCGGGCGACCACGTGGGATGCAGGTCGTTGCCCGAAGAGGCCACCACCGTCTCCATCCAGGCGCCATCCGCGGCGGCTACCCCGATATCCCAGCCATCGGCCCCCGCGACCATGAACGCCACCATGGCGCCGTCGGGCGACCAGGTGGGGCGTTCGCCCCGCATCCCGTTGGGCGTCAACGGCCACTGCACCCGCGCCGCGGGGTCCATGACGCAGATCACGCCCCAGTCACAATCGCCCTCTCCGGAGAAATGCGGGCTGCCGCTGTAGGCAAGCCACGCGCCATCGGGCGACCAGACGGGGCGATCGCTAAAGCCCAGCAGATCGGTCGGGTAGTCCACGTCCGCGCCGTCGGCGCTCCTGATCGCAAGCGACTGCCAGAACGTGAGCGACACGTAGCTAATGCGACCGTCAGGCGCGGCCGGACCGGGCACCGGCGTCTCGGATGGGGTCGCGGTCGGCGTGGGCTGCACTGTGGCGGCTGAGGTCGGGGTAGGTTCCGCGGGCCGCGATCCCCGGCCATAGAGCAGGGGCAGCAGCAGTTGCTCGGCCTGCTGCGCATGCGTCGTCTCCCATGGGACCGCCACCCAGAGCGCAAGGAACGCTAACAAGATGCCAGCGGCCAAGCGGCGAGATGCCCTGTTGCCCATCATCCACCCCCATGCGCCAAGCACACTCTACCTGTACGATCTGCCAGGGGTCACAGGGAGGAATGTGGCCAAGGAGGCGACCAACGCGTTGGCAGCAGACCGCCGGAGCGGCGCCGCCCCAGACAACGTGACCTGGCGGAGCACCCCTGATGTCGGGGCGTCGCCTGGAAGGGGAGTCGAGGAGACCTGGCAACAGACTGCGTCCGGCCTGTATATTCATCATAGCACAGACTGCATCAGAACGGGCGAGATCAAGATAATTGTGCCCTCCGCTTCTGTGCGGAGAGCACGGCGATGCCCCCAGTCCCCTCCGAGATCGGGAGCACCGCCGTTCGCATCGGCCAGCGCCCGCTACGCGGGCACCTGCCCCTTTTCCTCTCGCGCCCAGTGCCGATGCTGGGCGATGGCCTCGATGAACTGACTGGCAAAGCCCCCGATATCGGCGCCCGCCGGCGCCGTGACGACGCCCTGGTCGGCGACCGCCTTGCCGCCCGCTCGAGCGCCGGCCAGCTTGACGCCAGGCAGGCTGGCTGCCTTTAGCAGCTCCACCCCTTCGGCCATGGCCGCCACCGGCTTGCAGTGCTTGAAGGCCTCGCTGACGAAATGGAGCGCCTCGCCGTGGGTCTTGAGCGAATCGATGCTCGCCCGGCCGCCGGGGACGTAGACGGCGTCAAAGAGCACCGATGCAGTACTGACATAGTGCTGCTCGACCTCGATCTCCCCGCCGTCGGCGCCGTGCACCGTGCCCAGGTACATCGACACGGTGGTGGTGGCGACCCCGGCATCCTCCAGGGCCTTGCGGACCTCCATCACCTCCGCCGCGTTCACCCCCTGATCGAGGAGGATGGCGACCTTGCGGGTCTTGGCCGTCCCCTCCTCGCCCCTCTCCATGCTGAGGGCGGGGTCCACCAGGGTCTCCCGCGGCTCCGTGCTGACCTGGGGCGGCTCCACGCCGACGCCCTTGGCCACCTCGACGGCCAGATACCCATCCACGTTGGTGAGCATGTCCACCATGCGCTTGCGCACAGCCATGTCCTTGACCTTGCCGACCTCGAAATGGAAGGCGTTGATCAGGTGCTGCTTTTCGGTCGGCGACTGGCTGTTCCAAAAGATGGTCGCCTGGGTAAAGTGGTCGCCAAAGCTCTCGCTCCGCTGGCGGGTCTTGCGCCCCTC
>JAAZBQ010000404.1 GCA_012513725.1 Chloroflexota bacterium | reverse complement strand
CGGGGTCTGCCAGGATCTCGGCATAGTCGGTCGTCCAGCGGGGGATGCCCAGGTCCCCGGCCAACGCGGTCGCCCGCTCGGGGATGATGTCGCAGCAGGCGACGAGGTCGGCGGTCTCCAGGGCCGACAGAATGCGCGCGTGCACTGCGGCGATCGTGCCACAGCCGATTACGGCACACCGCACACGGTTATCTTTCACACTGGCCTCCTGTATCAACGGTTCGGCTATCCAATGGCGATGCTCGGGTAGACGGGCGATGCGGGCTATCCCGGCCCGGAGGCGGCGCAGGGCGTCGCGGGGCGGGGGAGGGTCACACGATAGGGGAGGCCGCCGGAGGCCCGGTGGATCGCCCCACGGCGCCGCAGTACCGCGACGATCCACCGCGGCCAACGACCGTTAGGCGCGGGCACGGCCGGCGCATCGAGGGGCCGTTGCGCTGGCGAGGGCTCTGGTTCCAGCGGATGGGTCATGGGATGGCGCCTCGCGAGTCCGGCATCGCCAAGGGGGTACGGGCGTGTGTCATAGGCTGTCGATGGCCGGGTCGTCCAGCCGCACCCGGCGCCCCTCCTGGGTGGAGAGGTGGCAGGCCAGGGTCATGCGCAGGGAGGTGCGGCCCTCCGCGGCGGTGGCGATGGGCGGGCGCTTGCCCTGCAGGAACTCGGCCAGCGGCGCGGCGAGGCCCGCGATCCGCGCGCCGTGGGCGGGCGGGCTGGGGGTCTCGCTGTACGTCCAGTCCTGGGCCTCCACCGTGTACCACTTGAGCCCCGGCGCGTCGGGAGGCCGCGGGACGTTGGCGCTGGGGACATCGCCATAGTTGAGGACGATGCTGCCGCGCTCGGCGATCACCTCGACGGTGTTCTCGGCCGCCGGGCAGGTGAAGGAGCAGCACACCTCGGCGATCGGTCCGCCCGGGTAGCGGTAGATGGCGATGCCGTTATCCATGGGCACCCGGGGATCGCCGAGCGTGTCGATCTCGGCGGTCACCGACTCGGGGACGCCCAGGAGCCAGTGGAGATAGTCGATGGCGTGCGCGGCGTCGTCGGCCCACATGTCGCGGTTCAGTTCGGGCTGCACGTGCCACAGCGTCGTATAGTTGGGCCACATGTGCATGTTCAGCCCGTGCCGGCGGCGCACCATGAACACCTTGCCCAGGGCGCCGCCTTCCAGGAGGGCCTTGGTCTCCAGGTTGTGGGGATCCACCCGCATCTGCCAGGCGACGGTGCAGGGGACGCCGGCGCGCTCGACGGCATCGACGATGCGGTCCGCCTCGGGGAGGGTGAGGGCCAGGGGTTTCTGCACGACGATGGCCTTGCCGGCGGCCGCGGCGCGCTCGGCGAGGTCGGCGTGGAACGAGGTCTCGGCGCCGATCACCACCGCGTCGACATCCCGCCGGGCGAGGAGGGCGTCGGCCGAGTCCTCGGGCGCCAGGGCGTGTTCCGCCGCGGACTGCGCCAGCCGGGCGCCGTCGCGATCCCACCCGGCGACGAGGGTGACGCCCAGTTCGGGGTGGGCTCGCCACTCGCGGCAGTAGACGCCCACGTGGCCGTGGGCAAAGCCGAGGATTCCGACGCGCACCGACATGAAACCGCCTCCTTGGGGTGTGTGCATGCGGCCCTATCCTAGCCCAGTTCGCCGGGAAGGCAAGCGCGAGGGGCGCCAGGGGACCGCTGCCCGTGCGCCGGCCGGCCGCGGAGGCGAATCAGCAGTCGTCGGCCCCCGCCGTCGCTGCTGGTGCTTCCTCCAAGTTCGCGTCCTCCTGGATGGCGCGCAGGCAGGCCTCGAGGGAGTGCGCCATGTGCCGCTCGATCGTCTCTATGGCGCCAGTTGGGTCGCCTGCGGCCATGCGCTGGACTAGCTCCTCGTGAATGGCCAACACGCGGGGACCCGCGTCCCGGGTCGCCAAGAGGGACACCATCCGGCCCAGGACACCCATCTCCCGCTGCACCAAGCGGTTCCCGGCGTAGCGCCAGATCTGGGCGTGCAGCTCGAAATCGTGGACCCCATAGTCCACCAAATCGTCGGTCTCCAGGGCGTGGCGCATCTTGGCCAGGATACCGCGCAAGCAGTCGATCTCCTCGGGGCCAATGCGTTGGGTTGCCCGGTGCACGGCGAGTCCTTCCAGGGCCAGGCGAAACTCGCAGAGATCGCGGACCGTCGCCTCGTCGAGGTCGATTACCTGCCGGCCGCCCTCGGTGTTGACCACCAGCCCCTCACCCTCGAGCTGGTTCAGGGCGTCGCGGACCGGGAGCCGGCTCACGCCGAGCCGATCGGAGATCTCGCGCTCGATGAGGCGCGAGTCGGGGGGCAAAAGCCCCGTGACGATGGCCTCGCGCAGCACTTCGATGAGCTGGGTCTTGAGGGTCTTGCGCTCCGGGCCGGTCGCCACGACGTTCAGCCGGGCGATTAGCTCGGTCAGGGTCGAGGAAATCACCGGTGACCTCCTTTCATGAGTGGCGCAGGCGGTATACCACGGCTGTGGGATACTGTCAACTCGTTGGCGTCACTATCAGCAAGTCCAGGCGAGGCCTGGCGACCCCGGAAGAACGCGGGATCGGTGTCGGAGTGCGGCAGACTGGCAACTACCGGCCGGAGCAAACTCGGGATGGGCCTGCCACACGCCCACTCGGCGATTCGCCGCAGACTCTGGAACTGCTGGGCTACTGTAGGATCTGCGTCAGCGTCAGCAGGACCAGGAACCCGATGACAAAGCCGCTGG